>CACZQX010000069.1 GCA_902783445.1 uncultured Lachnospiraceae bacterium | reverse complement strand
GTGTGCAGGACAAAGTTCAACACAAGGAATAGGCTGCTCGAAAGTACCGAGACAACGTTTTGAGTTGATGTGTGATTCGTATTCTTCTTTGAAACCGTCAAGACCGGTAAGAATCATTCTTGCAGCTTCGAAACCGATTGCACAATCGGCGGAAACCATAATGTTTCTTGCTGTTTCTTCAATAAGTTTAAGTGTCTTTTCGGTGGCTTTGTTATTTACCACTTCGTTTAAAAGGCTGGCTAACTGTCCGAGACCAACTCTGCATGGAACGCATTTTCCACAGCTTTGAGTATGACAGACTTGCAAGAAAGATAGCTGTAAGTCGATAGGGCAAATGCCCGGAGGACAGGCTATGATTCTTTGGGTGAAGTCGTCAATGAGTCTGGCAACAGTATTTTGAGTATTATAAGTATCGCCATGCTGTAATCTGCTCATATGAACCTCCTTGAATAATTTATTGTTAATATTTCTACCAAATAATACGCTAACAAAGAGTTAAGGAAAAAACAAGCATTGTTAATAATTTATCATTCTTTTGTATAAAAGATGTATATTAAACAAACCCAGTATTTTAGGCAGTTTGAAGCTTGAAATTACAAAAATAATTACAAAAATTGTTCTGATTTTAGTACAATCCAAAAGTGCAATTTCCGTAAATGCTTGCAAAATAATATGCCTGTCTGCTTGTTTTTTTTGCTTTTTTTTAGTATGCTATAGAAAGGTATGCGTGCATACATTTTTAATAGGAAAAGAGGAATTTTTTTGAAAGTAACGGCAATCGTCCCTTCACTTAATCCGGACGAAGATTTAATAAAAGTAGTAGATGGCTTGATAGCGGCGGGATTTGAGGATATAGTCCTTGTGGACGACGGAAGTGCGCCCGAATTCAGGCAACCTTTCGAAAAGCTTGCATCTTATAGCCAATGCGAGGTCCTGACTCACGAAGTTAACAAAGGAAAAGGACGCGCATTAAAAACAGCATTTGCTCACATTAAGGAAACGAGAAAAGACATATTGGGTGTCATAACCGTAGACGGTGACAATCAGCACACCATCGAAGGTATTATGGCCTGTGTGAAAAAGCTTAAAGAAAATCCCCACAGCGTTATTTTGGGCGCCCGAGTTTTTAAAGACAAGAATATTCCTTTCAGAAGCAGATTCGGCAACAACTTAACAAGAGCCGTATTCAGATTTTGCTGCGGCATCAAAATCATGGATACCCAGACGGGTCTTAGAGCCATTCCTTTTGAGTATCTTGATATGTTCACCAAAATCAACGGCGAGCGTTACGAATACGAAACAAATATGCTTCTTGAAATGAAAAATGCGGAAATAGAATTTATCGATGTTCCGATTCCGACCATATACATAGAAGATAACAAATCTTCGCATTTTAACGTAATAAGAGATTCCTTTAAAATATACGCAATTATATTAAAATACGTTTTCAGCTCCCTTTCGGCGGCGGTAATCGATATTGTTTTGTTTGCGCTGTTTAACCTTTTGGTTTTCAAAATGTTTGACGATGCCACGAGACTTTTGCTGGCAACGGCTCTTGCCAGGGCCATTTCGTCCTTCTATAATTTTATGTTTAACAGAAAAGCCGTATTTAAATCGGATGAATCCATCGCAAAAACGGCGGTTAAATACTATATATTATGCATAGGTATTATGCTTTCGTCCTACGGCCTCGTCTTCCTTTTTACAAAGGTATTGGGAATAGAAGGCGGATTGCAGGTTGTGGCTAAATTTATTGTTGACTGCGCATTGTTTATATTCAGTTTTCAGCTTCAAAGAGCATGGGTATTTAAAAAGAAAAAAAGTATTGCTTAAAGGGCATCGGGGTGTGGAATGTCAATTGCTAAATTAATAAAAAGAATAATAATCGTGATAGTTCTGACCGTGGCAATTTTGTTTGCGGGACTGGTGGGTATTATAAGCGTGGTTATGTGCGGTCCGTCGGAAAACGCAAGAGATCTTATGGTTTTATCTTTTAAAGAATCAAGCGCGCTTAAATGGATTCCGGGGGTTTATTTAAGCGAGGCGGAAGTTGATGAGATAATAAGCAAGAACTCAGTTGAGGCAACGGATGAGATTACAGACACGTCACTGCTTAATTTCGGAACCGGTGATTTGACCTTGCAAAATAAGGAAGCCATAAAAGTTGAAGCGGTTTCCGGCAGTACCTTTAAAGGTCATATTATGGAAATATCGGACCCTTCCAGAGTCTTTGTTGCGCCGAAAGGTGCCTATGACGGAAGTGCAGGGGTGGATATAGAAACCATTGCCAATAATAATGATGCCATTGCCGGCATAAACGGCGGAGGCTTTTTGGATACCAACGGCCTTGGTAACGGCGGCACACCCGACGGAATTGTAATTTCAAAGGGTGAAGTGCTTTACGGCGGTAATGATACACCTTATGTTACGGTTGGCTTTACAAACGACAATATCTTGGTTGTGGGAACCATGAAGGGTTCCGAAGCGGTTGCCATGGGAATGAGAGACGCGGTATGCGTAAAGAACGAATACGCACCGGTGCTTGTGGTTAACGGTGAGCCGCAAATCACATCAGGTAACGGCGGTGGAGTAAATCCCAGAACCGCCATTGGCCAAAAAGCCGACGGAACGGTGGTATTTCTTGTAATTGACGGTCGTCAGGCATCAAGCCTCGGCGCAACATTTACCGATTTGATAGAAATAATGATTAAACATGATGTTGTAAATGCTTGCTGTATGGATGGCGGTAATTCTTCGCAAATGTTTTATGACGGAGAACTTATAAGCAGCCCTTCATCGCCGACGGGAGCCAGAGGTGTTCCCAACGGTTTTTTGGTAAGCAGGTAGGGGGAAGATGAAAACTAAGTTTGCAAAAGGACTTTTGATATATTGTCTGATACTTGCGGGATGCATGATAGCTCTTATGATTTTGCTGGGAGCTTATCTTGTAAGCTTTCAAAAAAGTTTATCCGACGATGCAATAAAAAGATTCGTCGGAGATTTGAAAAGTAATACGGAAAGTACGGTTGAACAATATTTTAACCCTACAAGCCCGTACGAAACTAAAGAAAGCCTGGCATCAAGTCTGAAAGACATTATTGAAAAAGATGATATAACATATTCGAAAAATCTTAAAGAAAGCAGTGCCGAAGCACCTGTATATTACGCAAAAGTCGGAGAAGACTTAATTATCAAGACCGTGTTTAAAAACAGCGGCAGCGTGGGATTTGGCATGACGGGATGGGAAATCTCGTCGGTTGACATTGTTGAAACTGCCATACAGCAGGATGCTTTGGAGATTTATGTTCCACACGGGGCAAGTCTTTACATAAACGGAATAGAGGCAAAAGAAGAATCTTTGTTGGGGCAATTTCCTCCAAAAGATTTGGAATCCTTATATAATCAGGGATTCGTTTCCGACAGCTGTTTCGAAACAAAATATGAGATAGCGGAGCTTCTTGCAAAACCGCAAATCAAAGTTATTGACCAAGCGGGAAACGAACTGGAAACAGAAGAAAAAGAAGGCATTATTTGTCCAAAATACGAGGCGCCTAGGGAGTTTTGCGACTCGGTAAGACAAAGAGTGTTGTCGGTGATAGAACCTTATGCCCTTTTCCAGGCCAATGATTTGGCTTTTTCGGGACTTTCACCATACCTTTTGGACGGAACCGAGATGAAATGGAGAATCGGCTCCTCCGATGTAAAATGGTTTGCAAGCCACAGTTCCTTAAATATTACCGAGGCGGAAATGAAAGATGTTAAGCTTTATGATGAAAACACATTTTCCTGCAATGTGACCTTTACACAGGTTATAACAAAATCCGGTATTGAGGAAACAAATTACAGCGATTACACTTGGGTATTTGTAGCTAGCGGCGGAGAGTGGTACATGGCCGACATGTTTACCAATTCTACGGACGAGAACTTATAAATATAGATTTATTGCAAAGGAAGTAGCAAGATGGAAGAAAACACAAATGTATCAGAATTTTTTGGTTGCAGAGTATTTGATGACAAGGCTTTGAGAAAGAGAATTTCCAAAGAGTCTTACGATAAGTATCAAAAGACTTTGCTTGATGGCAAGGAGCTTGAAAGCGATGTTGCAAACGATATTGCAAAGGCCATGAAAGAATGGGCTTTGGAACACGGTTGTACCCACTATACCCATTGGTTCCAGCCAATGACGGGTATTACTGCGGAAAAACACGATGCATTTGTATCGGGAAAAATGGAAAATGACAAGCAAATTCTTGAGTTTTCGGGAAAAGAGCTTATTAAGGGCGAGCCTGATGCATCATCCTTCCCTTCGGGCGGTCTTCGCGCAACATTTGAGGCAAGAGGCTATACTGCATGGGATTGCACATCACCGGCATTTATAAAAAACGACGCTGCGGGATCCATCCTTTGTATTCCTACCATCTTCTGTTCATACACGGGAGAGGCGCTTGATAAAAAAACACCGCTTCTTCGTTCGTCACAGGCGGTTGCAACACAGGCAATGCGTGTGCTTAAGGCTTTGGGAAATACATCATCAAAGCAGGTAAAAACCAATGTCGGTGCAGAACAGGAATATTTCCTTGTAGACAGAGATAAATATAAAGCAAGAAAAGACCTGGTATTTTCCGGCAGAACTCTTTTCGGAGCAATGCCTCCGAAGGGTCAGGAACTTGAAGATCATTATTTCGGAAGCATCAGAGAGCGCGTGGGCGCCTTTATGAGAGACGTAAACAAAGAACTCTGGATGCTTGGCGTGCCTGCAAAAACTCAGCATAACGAGGTTGCTCCGGCACAGCATGAGCTTGCTCCCGTTTATGAAGAAGCAAATATAGCAACGGACCATAACCAATTGGTAATGGAAACTTTAAAGAAGGTAGCGGAACGCCATAATCTTATGTGCATACTTCATGAGAAACCTTTTGCCGGCGTTAACGGTTCCGGTAAGCACAACAACTGGTCATTGACAACTGATGACGGAATAAATCTTTTTTCACCGGGTAAGAAGCCACATGAAAACATTACATTCCTTGTATTCTTAATGGCAATACTTAAGGGTGTGGATAAACATGCGGATCTTTTAAGAGAATCCGTTGCGGTTCCGGGTAACGATCTTCGTCTCGGTGCTGATGAGGCTCCGCCTGCAATTGTTTCGGCATTCCTTGGAGAACAGCTTGAAGATATTATCAATCAGCTTGTTGAGACCGGAGAGGCAAAAACAAGTATTCAAAAAGGTACCGTAAATATGGGCCTTTCAGCCGTTCCGGAATGGAAAAAAGACGCAACCGACAGAAACAGAACATCACCTTTTGCTTTTACCGGCAATAAATTCGAATTCAGAATGGTAGGTTCATCGGATTCCGTTGCGGAATCAACCACCGTGTTAAATGCTCTTGCAGCTGAAAGTTTTTGCGAAATCGCAGATGAACTTGAAAAAGCGGCAAATGCTAAAGAAGCGGAAAAAATCGCAAAAGATATTATAGTAAAACTTGCAAAAGACCACAGAAGAATACTTTTCAGCGGAAACGGTTATTCAAAAGAATGGGTGGAAGAGGCTGTTAAGCGCGGTCTTCCAAACATCACAAATATGGTGGATTCAATCGAGGCTCTTACAACGGATAAGTCCGTAAAACTTTTTGAAGAATTCGGCATTTACACAAGAAAAGAGCTTGAATCCCGCGCCGAAATCAAATACGAAATGTATTCGAAACAAATAAATATCGAAGCAAGAACAATGATAGACATTGCAAGTAAACATATTATTCCCGCAATTATTCAGGGAACTACGGAACTTGCCACATCCATAAATCAGGTAGTTTCGGCAATCGGAGAAGAAATGGCAAGCACACAAAAAGAGATTCTCTACGAAATGTCCGCAAATCTTACGGATTCAAAAGTTGCTTTGGAAAACTTAAGCGATCTTGCCGACAAAGCAAGCGCTATGAGTTATGGCAAGGAAATGGCGGTATTTTACAGAGATAAAGTTATTCCTGCCATGAATGAACTTAGAAGCAATATAGATGCGGCCGAGATGATAGTAAGCAAATCGACATGGCCGATGCCGTCATACGGTGATTTGATTTTTGAAGTGTAGGTAAATATATGTTGGTTTATATTGTTGAGGATGATGAGAATATAAGGGAAATCGAAAGCTATTCCCTCACGAAGAACGGCTTTGAAGTGAGGGAGTTTTCCGATGGGGAAAATCTGCTTAATGAGTGTCTTGATTCAAGGCCGAATCTTATCATTCTTGACATTATGCTTCCGGGAAAAGATGGGCTCAGTCTTTTGAAGGATTTAAGAGAAAACAAGGATTTATCTACAATTCCCATTATGCTTATAAGCGCCAAATCATCCGAAATAGATAAGGTTAAAGGCCTTGATATGGGTGCGGACGATTATCTTACAAAACCTTTCGGTACAATGGAACTTGTATCAAGAGTAAATGCGCTTTTAAGACGTTTTAAAAACGATGATAAATCAGATTGCAGTTACAGGGAAATTTCCATCGACGATGCCAAGAGAAGTGTAACGGCTTTTGGTAAAAGCATTGATTTAACCTTTAAAGAATATGAGCTTTTGAAATATTTTATAGCAAATTCTCAAAAGGCACTTTCAAGAGATAAGCTTCTTGAGGCAGTTTGGGGATATGATTTTGCCGGAGAGTCCAGAACTGTGGATATGCACATAAAAACTCTCAGACAAAAACTCGGAGATGCAGGAGCTTACATTAAAACAGTAAGAAACGTAGGGTATATTTTGGAATAATGAAAAAAAGGGGCATAACAATCTATATTTTTTCTTTAATAACAGCCGGTATAGCAATTGCGGTACTTACAATGCTTATGTGGGGAGAAATCGTTAACAAACCCATAAAGTATATTGCTGCGGTTGTTATTATTATTGTGATTTCGCAACTTGTGGCTTATATAGCCGTAAGACGGAGTCTGCTTCCCATTATAAAATCCATGAATGAACTTGACATAGCCACCATAAAAATGCGTCAGGAGTTTTCCGCAAACGTTTCACACGAGCTTAAAACCCCTTTGACGGCTATTTCGGGATATGCGGAACTTATTGAAGAGGGCATGGATGATGAAGAAAAAAGGAAAGAATTTGCCGGGAAAATAAAAAAAGAATCCGCAAGACTATTAAGACTTATTAACGATATTATCAGGATTTCAGAGCTTGACGAAACCGAAAAGCTTTTGGAATTCGAAAAAATAGATTTGTTCAAAATCATACAGGATTGTATGGATGGTTTGGAAGCATCTGCGGGGGAAAACAATATCAAGCTGATTCTTGACAGACTGCCTGTGGGAAGTTTATCCATCAAGGCGGATGAATCTTCCATCCACGAGCTTATATATAATCTAATTGACAATGCCATAAGATACAACAAGCCGGAAGGCGAAGTTCATGTAGGTTTGAAAAAGCAAAACGGAAAAATCATTCTTTATGTTTCGGATACGGGAATAGGGATTCCTAAGCAGTACAGGGAAAGAATATTTGAAAGGTTCTTTCGCGTGGATAAGAGTCGTTCCAGAAAAACCGGCGGAACGGGACTCGGTCTTTCAATCGTAAAGCATATCGCAATAATGCATAAAGCTGAAATAAAAGTTGAAAGTGTTGAAAATGAAGGAACAACAATAAGCGTAATCTTTAAAGAATAACACCAAAAAAGGATACCGAGTAGGTATCCTTTTTTGGTTGTGGTTTGTTAATGTTTAAATAAAAGGGAGGGTTATGTAAGTTTCCTTACATAAGTATGAAAAAAGTTTTCATATAAGAAACAACTTCCTTGTTTCTATATTTCCATTTTATTTGTAAATAGTGAAATAAAAATGTTCTAATTGTGAAAGCTTTTAGAATTAAGTTTTAAAAAAGTGTGAACACGTATAGCGTTTTATAACTTTTCCTGCGGTTTTAAAAACTACGTCCACCGCCTCCGTGACTGATTCCGCCGCTGCTCATATGGGATGAACCGCCGTGACTTCCGCCACCTTCGTCAATACGTCTCGTAACCGTATGTCGACCCAGGAAGACATCAGTTTGATGTTTCACGGAAAAAGAATTCTTAGCCATATAAGTTGAGCTGCCGGCAGTCATTTTAGGCCTCCTTGCAAAAGCAATTATCAGGACAATTATAAGAGCAATGCCTGCTGCTATAGGAAGGGAAACATAAGGCTTTCTAAAATAGGATGCGGCACTGTCCGGATTGGAATCGCCAAAAACAGGGGATAACCAATCGGATTGCGGGTGGCCGGAATAACTAACATCGTCGTATTTTGATGAAGTATATGCCTCAATTGAAGCATCCAAAAATGCAAGGCAAGCATCTTTATATTCTTCATCATCCATGTATTCAAATACTTGATCCAAAATCACTTCGATTTCAACATCATTGATTTCGGCAAGAGCGGATCCTACCGTGTTTATATAAACCTTGCGATTGTCAAAATCCATTAAAAGCATGATTCCGGAACGGTTTTCGTCGTAACCGAAGCCGCCTTCATCGTAGAAATCATCCGAATATTGAACCTCGTCTTTACCTTGCGTGTCGTTTGTCGTAACAAAGACAAAATCAAGGCCGTAGGCGTCGTTTCTTGCTTTGAAAGCATTTGTAATTTCTTCTTCTTCGCCGCTTGTTAAAACGTCTGCATAGTCAAAGACTTTTTGAGCATCCTTGTCAAAGGCGCAAAGGCTTAAAAACATGCATACCAGGAGGCTTGAAATAATTGAAAAACGTATAAATTTTTTCATCCGAAAATACCTCCTATCAATGTAAATACGCCGAACAGAACGGCTGTAGCCACAGCAAAAAAACCAAAGGCTTTTGCTTTGGAAACAGGAAGATAACCCACGATTTTTCCTGTTTGTCCGTTTAATGTAAAACTATAATCTTTGTCCATATAGCGGTAGTTTAAAACCCAAACCGGAAACATGGTGTAATGGGCATCGTTTCTGATCAAGTTTGTTTGCGAATTGATGATATTTACGGTGCTGTAGCCTACAATTGAAGAACGAGCAGCATCAACTATATATTCGCCGACTCTTTTTTCGACTCTCGGAGCCAATTGGTCGCGGTCGTAGTTGTATTTTTCCGCGTAAAAACCGGAAAGATATGGCATTTCGAACTTGGTCATTTCTTCGTAATTGAAAGGCTCCATCATATCCATAACATCATCCGGCATTTTTTCGGATGCATCGGCGGGAACCTTAAGATAATCGGCACACACATCTCTTGTTACACGGAAATTATCGGTATGAATATATTCGGTGTTTCCACGTCTTTCATGATGAACTCTGGTACAATGAGCGGTAATATCCGCTTCGGCATCATAATCGTAAATCCAAAATGGCACGTAAATGCCGGTGATTTTTTCTATAACCGTGCGGGAACGAAAAAGAGACGGTGTAAACAGTCCTTTTTTTGTCCAGGCTTTGTACATTTCAACGGCTTGTTCCTTACTTATTTTAAAAGGAATAATGGCATCTGGGGTTTTGAGACCTTCGACTCTGTCTTTTAATATAGTCGGATTTCCGCAGAAACTGCAAAAAGTAGCGGCTGTGTGAGCATCGCAAAGAACCTCGGCTCCACAGCTTGGGCATTTATAAACTTGAAAGTTTTGTGTCTCGTCTCTGTTTGTGAATTCTCCTGATGTGTTAACTTGTTCACTGTTGTTTTGATCTGTGTCTTTGTAAAGGGCATCAAGCTCTTCCACACTAAGAAAAGTATCGCAGTGACTGCAGTGCATTTTTTGCGAGACGGAATCGAATTCCATTGCGGCACCGCAACCCGGACACTTGTAATTTCTAACCATGTCAGTCCTCCTATTTTGTATTTATACAGTACAATAATAACACAGAAAACAAGCTTTTGCACCGTTAAAAATAATAGTGGCGGACTTGACTATAAGATGATATTTTAATATGATTAAAAAATCCGAAGGAAATAAAAAAAGAAAAAGGAGATTAGCAATGGCACAAAATCCAATTGTTACATTTGAAATGGAAAACGGAGATGTTATGAAAGCCGA
Organism: uncultured Lachnospiraceae bacterium; assembly: GCA_902783445.1. Classification (GTDB taxonomy): domain Bacteria; phylum Bacillota; class Clostridia; order Lachnospirales; family Lachnospiraceae; genus RUG12871. The sequence continues at coordinate 16,256 of CACZQX010000069.1, read as the reverse complement.
GCTTTACCCGGAAATAGCTCCGAATACTGTTAATAATTTTATAAGTCTTATTAATAAAGGTTTTTATGACGGACTTATTTTTCACAGAATAATTCGCGGTTTTATGATTCAGGGCGGAGACCCTTTGGGAAACGGAACAGGTGGCCCGGGATATGAAATAGACGGTGAATTTTCATCAAACGGTTTTAAAAACGACTTAAAACACGAAGCCGGCGTTCTTTCTATGGCAAGAGCTATGGACCCTAATTCCGCAGGTTCACAGTTCTTTATCATGCATCAAACAAGCCCTCATCTTGACGGCAAGTACGCAGCATTCGGTAAAGTTATCGAAGGTCTTGATATTGTTGATAAGATTGCTTGTGTTGAAACAAATATGTTTGATATGCCTGTTGAAAAACAGCAACTTAAAAAAGTCAGCGTTGAAACATTCGGCGAAAACTATGATGAGCCAAAAACACACTAAATATCAAATTTTACTGCGCCCACAAACCCATGTGGGCGTTTTTTGATTCTTCTTCAAAGCTCTTAAAAAGCTCTGCGTATTTTGTATCAGGCGCATATTCTTTGGCATTTGCATAGCCGTTTAATAAAATAATGGCATTGAGCATTTTGGCTCTGATTTCCGATTCGTCGTTTACGTCTTCCGGCTCTTCAAGCCAAACATAGCGCAAATATCTGTCGTATTTGTCCACATCCGAAACATCCGTCTGGAGATAAACGGTATCTCCTTTTTTGATGAGGGATTTGGTGTAATCGCTTGCTTTTGCCCCTTCTTTTGTGTTTCTGTCAGCATCGTAGGCAACACTTTCGGGACAATCGATACCGATAAGTCTGACTTTCTTTTTGTAATTTTCGTATTCAACCCAAATGGTATCGCCGTCGGTGACTTTGGTTACGGTTACTTCCACAAGTTTTGTTTTGCCCGAAATATCACCGTTTGGATTTTTTGTGCCGAATGTGGCGAATTTAACGAGACAGATGATGATAATTGCTATAACAACAGCAAGTATCAGCACCTTTTTGAATGATATATCCGATAAATTGAGTTTTTCCTTTAATTTCATGATTTTTACTCCCTTAAAAACTAATGAACAAAAGCTGTAAAGCTTTATTGAGTATAGCACATTTTGAATGTGATGATAAGTGACTTGAGCCATAAAAAAATTGCTTTAAATAATTTTTAACAAAGTGCTTGAAAATCTTTTTATGATGTTGTATAATTTGCTTTGTCGCTACGGAGTAAGACACATTGGCCCATCGCCAAACGGTAAGGCACTGGACTCTGACTCCAGCATTTCAAGGTTCGAATCCTTGTGGGCCAGTTAAAGGGAGCTGAATTGACAGCTCCCTTATTTTGTATCATAGATTTGTATAATGAAGGGGGATGTCCATGTTTACCTATCAAACGGAAGTTAAATATTCGCAAATCGATTCGGATGCCTTAATGACTATAACGGCTATGGTTGATGATATACAAAATTGCAGCACCATGCATGTTGCAAAGCGCGGAATGCCAACCATGAAACTTAGGGAAGAATATAATCAGGCATGGATATTAAACTCTTGGCAAATCGTAATAGACAGAAGGCCGAGCTTGGGAGAAAAAATAGATGTTTCCACAATACCTTACGAATTTAAGGGCGGTTGCGGATTCAGAAACTTCCTTATAGAAGACGAAAACAAAGAAAAAATAGTTAAAGTCAACTCGGTTTGGACATTGATAAATGCCGAAACCGGTTTTCCCATGCGTGTCTCGGATGCGGCAAAAACGGGAATAGAGCTTGACGAAAAACTCGATATGGAATATCTTCCCAGAAAAATAGATCTTCCCGACACGCAGTTTGAAAAGAAAGATATTATAAAGGTTAGAAGATATCAGCTTGATACCAACAATCATGTGAATAATGCAAGATATATCGATATGGCTCTTGACTATATTCCGGAGGAAGCGGACATTGCAATGCTCAGAGTGCAATACAACCTTCCGGCAAGAAAAAATGATAATATAGTAGTAAAGACAGCCAAAGAAAAGAATGCGTATTATGTGCTTTTGGAAAATGAGCAGGGTGAACTGTTTGTAAGTCTGGAGTTTACCGAAAGGATTTAAGTATATGTCAGTTATTGAAGTAGGAAAAAGATTAAGTTTAAACGTAATAGAAAAAGTGGATTTCGGTGTTTATTTGGGAACCAAGGACGAAAAAGTTCTGCTGCCGAAAAAGCAAGTGCCGAAAGACATTGAAATAGGTGATGCTATAGAGGTATTTATTTACCGAGATTCGGAAGACCGTCTTATCAGCACCACAAGTATGCCGACTGTTATGCCCGGGGGACTGGGTCTTTTAAAGGTTAAATCCGTAACAAAAATCGGCGCATTCTTGGAATGGGGATTGGAAAAAGACATTTTGCTTCCATACAAACAGCAAAGCGGCACGGTAGAGCAGGGCAAGTCTTATCTTGTGACCGTTTATGTGGATAAAAGTAACCGTCTTTGCGCTTCCATGAAGATTGACAAACTTTTAAAAGTGGCGGAAGAATACGAAAAAGAAGATGAAGTAACGGGCACCGTTTACGAAGTAAGCGACAGATTCGGAGCCTTTGTGGCCGTGGACAACAGATTTTATGGGCTTATACCGAAAAGAGAGGTCTTTGGAATAAAAGAAGGTGACGTGGTTAGGGCAAGAGTTACGTCCGTAAGAGAAGACGGAAAACTTAACTTAAGCATTGTCAAAAAAGCATATTTGCAAATGGAAGATGATGCAAAAAAGGTTTTGGAAGGCATAATGGAATATGACGGTGAGCTTCCTTATGACGACAAAGCGACGCCGGAAACCATAAAAAAGGACTTTAACATGAGTAAAGCAGCCTTCAAGAGAGCGGTGGGACGTTTGTTTAAGGAGAAAAAAATAGAGTTTGTTGAGGGTGAAATCCACCTTGTACGTAAATAAATTATGAAACTTATATTAATTTTTATTGTATTAATAATAGTTTTAGGGTAAAATATATTGGCTGTATGGGTAATTAATAAGGGCCTAAAACGATGTTAGGGGATAATAATGGAAGAAAGCAAAGTTAATATAAAGTTTATTTCATCATCGGCATTAAAAATTTTGACCATGGTGTTGATGATTTTGGATCATTGGGCATGGTGTGCCCTTGACATTCATACGCCGGCAGCGCAGATAATTCATATTATAGGCCGTATTTCCGTGCCTTGTATGTGTTATTTTATTGTGGAAGGCTTTTTCTATACATCAAACCTTAAAAAGTATATGATAAGGCTTTTTATTTGCGGACTTTTATCAGCGATTCCTTTCACATTATTCTTTTATGATATGTACGGTTTCAGACAGAATATTATGTTTGATTACCTAATGGGACTTATTTGCATAGCCGCAATTGATTCAAAAAAAGTGAAAATAATCTTCAAAGTGCTTATTTGTATTTTGATGTTTGCCCTGTCCTTCTTCATTGGAGGCTGGCCGGTGGTACCGCTTGTCTTTACGATTATTTTTTATCATTATAAGGACAAATTTGTACCTCAACTTTTACTTGTGTCCGCAACGGTTGTGGGATATGAGTTGTTTGCGATTATTTATTTCTTTTATTGCGAGAAGAACGGAATACCTGATAAATTTCAAACCACCTGGTGGGAAAGACTTTATCTTTTGGCAATGATAGCGCCGGTGTTTATTTTGAAGTATTTATACAACGGAAAAAGAGGAGGAAAATTCTTCGGAAAATATTTGAAGGTTGTATTTTACGGCTTCTATCCGGTTCATTTGATAATTCTTATAATTGTAAGACTTATAGTCAAAGACGATGTTACCCTTTCCAATATTTGGAGTATGGGATATTAATAAACGGATATAAAGAAAAAGAGCTGCGATTTGCAGCTCTTTTTCTCTGCCGATTGGACTCATACTATACTGAGTAGTCAATGTTTCCGCCGAGATGTGGCATGACGGATTGCTCCATCATTTTTACCATCCCGTCTCCGAGTGCCTCAACGGTATCTAAGGAGTTATCCAATACGGCTACAGCGACTTGATTGCCGACATCGGTCATGGCAAGTGCTGTTGACAGTTCACCTATCTCCATATCTTTTCCTCCTTCTTGGCTTAAAAAAGCCGTTTTTATGAAAAACACAAAGTGTTTTCATCCCTTGGTGATGATTTTATGTTAGCTTAATTATAGAATAACGGATAGGGCCTTTCAACATATTTAACAAAAAATGGTCCTTATTTTTAATTTATCGGATAAAAAACAGGCATTATTATAAACATTTTGCACAAAAGACACTTTAAATTTTTGCCAAAATAGGTTAAAATATACCCAAAGATTTTTTAGTGAGGCATATATTATGATTTCAAGCCAAATATTACAAACGACACTTGAGGGAATGAAAAACATTACAAGAGCAGACTTTTGCGTTCTGGACTTGGAGGGCAAGGTTTTTGCAACTACATTTCCAATAACATCGGACTATTCCGAAACAGTTAAGAGCTTTGTTCTTTCCCAGGCCGACAGCCAGAGTATGCAGGATGAGCTTTTTTTTAAGGTTAGCGACGATGAACAGACCGAACTTGTTCTTATGGTAAAGGGCAATTCGGATGATTTATATATGATAGGTAAAATGGCAACATTCCAGATTCAGAATCTGATGGTTGCTTACAAGGAACGTTTTGACAAAGATAATTTTATCAAAAATCTCTTGTTGGACAATCTTTTGCTTGTTGATATTTACAGCAAAACAAAAAAGCTTCACATCGATGTTGAAGCAAGACGTATTGTTTTTATTGTCGAAACGGACCACGACAAAGATCCAAATGCTTTGGAACTTTTAAGAACTATGTTTGCCCAAAAGCAATCCGACTTTATAACGGCGGTTGATGAAAAGAATATTATTATCGTAAGAGAATTAAAAGTTAATGAGACTTACAGCGATATGAAAAAGGTTGCAAAGATTGTTGTGGATAATTTCGGCGGAGAAGAAGCGGGCCGCGTTCATGTTGCTTACGGAACAATAGTCAATGACATTAAAGAAGTTTCAAAATCTTACAAAGAAGCCAAGATGGCTTTGGATGTAGGAAAAATCTTCTTTGAGGACAAATACATCGTTGCATTTAGCAACCTTGGTATAGGACGTCTTATATTCCAGCTTCCTACACCTCTTTGCAAGATGTTTATCAAAGAAGTTTTTGATGGCAAAACACCTGATGATTTCGATGAGGAGACATTGATTACAATTAACAAATTTTTCGAGAACAACTTAAATGTATCGGAAACATCCAGACAGCTTTATATTCACAGAAATACACTGGTTTACAGACTTGACAAGTTGCAAAAAGGTACGGGTCTCGACCTTAGAATATTTGAAGATGCAATAACATTTAAAATTGCGTTAATGGTTGTTAAATATATGAAATATATCGAAAACATGGAGTATTAAGATTGGTCTTAATAAATCCGGGAGGAAAAGATGATTATACTTGAAAATGTAAGCAAGTCTTATGAGCCCGGGGGAACACCTGCCCTCAGGAATATTAGTTTGCGTATAAATGAAGGTGAGTTTGTGTTTATTGTCGGGGACTCGGGGTCCGGCAAATCTACATTGATTAAGCTTCTTATGAAAGAACTTGAGCCAACATCGGGAAAAATATATGTTAATAATAAATGTATTAACAGACTTAAAAGAAAAAAAGTACCTAAATACAGACGCCAAATAGGTGTTGTATTTCAGGATTTCAGACTACTCAGAGACAGAAATGTATATGAAAATATTGCTTTTGCGCAGAGAGTTGTTGAGGCTCCGGCACGCCTGATTCGTAAAAAGGTTCCTCAAATGCTGTCTTTGGTAGGACTTTCACAAAAATACAGATCCTATCCAAATCAAATGTCCGGTGGTGAGCAGCAAAGAGTTGCCCTTGCCAGAGCGCTTGTGAACGATCCGAAGATTTTGCTTGCGGACGAACCAACCGGAAACCTCGACCCTAAAAATTCTTGGGACATAATGAAACTTTTGGAAGAAATCAATGAGCGCGGCACAACTGTTGTGGTTGTTACACACAACAGAGAAATTGTTGATGCAATGAAAAAAAGAGTTGTCACCATGAAAAAAGGTCAAATAATCAGCGACGAGAAAAAGGGCGGATATTTATATGAAGATAAGTACATTAATTTATAGCATAGGTCAGGGCTTTAAAAATATACGAAGAAACAAGCTGTTTTCACTTGCATCAATCGCAACCATTGCGGCATGTATTCTGCTTATCGGTATTTTTTATGCCTTGATTGCAAATTTTAATTACATGATAAATCAGGCAGAGGAATCGGTCTGCGTCACGGTTTTCTTTGATGAAGGAATCGAGCAATCGAAAATTGACGATATTGAAGCACAAATAAAAAAACGTGCGGAAGTAAGCAGGATTGAGTTTACGTCTGCGGAAGAAGCATGGGAGCAGTTTAAGATTGATTATTTTAAAGATTATCCGGATTTGGCCGAAGGCTTTAAAGATGATAATCCCCTTGCGGATGAAGCTTCTTTTTCCGTATATTTAAATGACATTGATATGCAAAGCTCTCTTGTAAACTATATAGAAGGAATTGACGGAGTGCGCCAGGTTAACGCTTCGGAAATAACAGCCGGTGCATTGAGTGATTTCGGTACTCTTGCGGGCGTAATATCCATTGCAATCATAATAATATTGCTTGCGGTAGGTATCTTCCTTATAAGCAATACCGTTGTAATAGGTATTACCGTCAGAAAAGAGGAAATAAGGATTATGCGACTTATCGGTGCTACCGACTATTTCGTTCAATCACCTTTCATTATAGAAGGTGTTATTATAGGACTGATCGGTGCCGTAATTCCTCTTGTTGTATTGTATTTTATTTACAAAAACGTAATTTATTTGATAATCGGCCAATTCCAGACTATAACAAGCAGCTTTTCATTCCTTCCGGTACACAATGTATTTATTATACTTGCGCCGGTAGCGCTTATTATTGGTGCGGGAATAGGCTTAATCGGAAGTGCTTTTTCATCCAAAAAGCATCTTTCAACAATCAAGTAACCATAGATTCGGATCTTTTGGGAGATGAATGTTAAATGAAAAGAAAATTTACATTTGCGGGAAAGTTAATAGCGGTTTTGTTGATTTGCTCTTGCTTTGCAACACCGATTTTGGCCGACGAAATGTCTGATAAACAGCAAGAAAAGAGCCAGTTGCAGAATGAACTGACGGACGTTCAAAGCATAATAGGTGAGCTTGAAGCCCTGAAGAGCGATGCAGCCGCCTATGTAAGAGAACTTGATGCAAAAGTTGCGGAAATACAAACGAATATAGATTATTACAACGCAGAGATAGGCGAAAAACAGGAAGAAATCGACGGCTTAAATGCACAGATTACCAATCTCAATTCCAAACTTGAGGAACAATATGCAGCTATGAAGCTCAGAATCAAGTTTATGTACGTTAACGGTAATGACCAAGTTTTGGATACATTTTTGGGATCCGAAAGCTTTGGCGAAATGTTAAACAAATATTCTTATCTTCAAAAGATAATGGAATATGACAGAAGTCAGATGGATGCCATCGATGCAAATATAAAGGCGATATCCACAGCCAAAGAGAAAGTTGTGGGTGAACAGGCCGAAATAGAGGCAATCAGAGAGAACCTTTTAAGCGAAGAAGCAGCGGTACAAGCACTTCTTGACGAAAAAAGTAACGAAATGGCAAATTATTCAAACCAAATCGGTTCATACGAAGAGCGTCAGCAAAGACTCGAAAGAGAGCTTGCAGCGGTTCAGTCAAGGATAAATGCTATAGCGAACGGCTATACCGGTGGAGGCTATACCGGTGGAGCACTTGCAATGCCTCTTGATTATTATGTATATATCTCCACATATTTCGGATGGAGAGACTGGGATCAAAGCTTCCATGCAGGTATGGATTTTGCCGTTGGATACGGAACGCCTATAAAGGCAGCGGCTTCGGGTGTTGTTGTACATTCGGCATGGCATGATGACGCAGGTAACTTTATAATTATTTACCATGGCAACGGCCTTTATACGGAGTATATGCATGCAAGTGTAAGATATGCACAAGAAGGTGACTATGTAAATGTGGGAGATACCATAGCATTGGTAGGAAGTACCGGATATTCAACCGGCCCGCATCTTCACTTCGGTGTAGTTCAAACCAGCGGTGGTTATTCCACAAGCGGACGCGTGGATCCGGCACCTTATCTTGGATTATAAATCAATAAATGCTAAAGCCACTGCAGGCTGCAGTGGCTTTTATGAATAAATGAAAAGGGAATATACTTAAAGAAAAGAGATAAAAGAGAAAAATGGAAAATTACAAGGAATACAAAGCTGAAGTAGCTGAAAAAAAAGAAGAAAAATCCGAGAAAATAGCCCTTATTAAAGGCCTTTTGCTGGGTATACTCATAATGGCCATGGGCTTTATTGTCATAATGTTGCTTATAAATTATCACAGTTCAAAAGTTGCCGGGGAAAAGGGATATTCATCCACGGAAATTGCCCAGAAAATGGATAGAGTATACAATCTGGTAGAGACTTACTATGACGGAGAATTTAGCGGAGAAGACATGGCGGATCAGGCCATAAGAGGTTTTCTTGCGGGTGTGGGCGATAAATATGCAGAATACTATACAGCCGAAGAATTCGCTCAGACAAGGCAAAGCGTTCAAGGCGATATGTTTTACGGTATAGGCGTTGTAGGAGGAGATGATGAATCCGGTTATATATTAATAGTGCAGGTTTATACGGATTCACCGGCATATAATGCGGGATTACAACGTGGCGATTATATTACGGGAATTGACGGCGAAGATGTAGCTACAATCGGATACAAGAAGGCTATGGAAAACTTGCGCGGCGAGGATGGAACGGAAGTAGCTGTAACTTATATGCGAAATGGTGTGGAAAATACGGTCAACATAACAAGAGGGGCCATATCGAACCAAAGAATGCCTTTTGGAATAGTAGATGAAGAAAACAAAATCGGTTATATTTACGTTTCGAGATTTCAATTGACAGCGGCTCAGCAGTTTATAGATGATGTTAATCTGATGTTGGAAGAAGGAATGGAAAAACTGATTATAGATTTAAGATATAACGGTGGCGGAGATGTGGATACCACATGTGTAATGCTTGATAGGTTGTTGCCTGAAGGAACAATCGTTACAATGAAAGGACCTGCTTACTTCGAACAAAAAACAAGTGACGCCGAAAACTATCTTAATATTCCGATTGTAGTGCTTGTAAACGAAAAGACCGCAAGCGCATCGGAAATATTTGCCGGAGCTTTAAAGGACTACGGAATGGCGACGATTGTTGGAAAAACCACCTACGGAAAAGGGGTTGTTCAAAGGTTTTATCAGATTGGAGACGGTTCATATATTAAACTTACCGCTGCCAAGTATTACACTCCTAACGGAACATGCCTTGATGGTGTGGGAATCACGCCGGATTACGAGGTGGAAGATGACGCAAATTCTGAATATGACATGCAATTTGAAAAAGCTTTGGAAGTTATATTGTCAATGTAAAAACATATTAGTTTAATATGACAAAAAAAATAGATGTAAGGCAAGTTATATTATGGTAAAATGATAATAGTATAGATAAAGGTAAAAAAGCAAATTAATAATAAGGGATTTGCTTTATAAAAAGTGTAGTTATGGGGGAATACGATATGACAGATGAACAACTTGCTAAAGTAAAGAAAATGATTCCTTTTTGGAAAATGCTTATTGATGAGGATGTTACGATTACCATCCTTGCTGATGATCAGGTTAAGTATGTTGACTCTGCAAAAGGGTTTACAATGACAAACGAGGTTGGCTCAAGACCACCTGCAGGAGACCCTGCTTGGGGTTCCATGCGCAATCATACAGAAGGCTATTATGAAATTCCGAAGGAAGTTTATGGTGTGAATATTCACGGTAAATACTCTCCTTACTTTGATGAAAACGGAGAATTTGTTTGTATTGTTGCAACCGCATTTTCGATGGATCGCCAAATAGCTTTAGAGTCTGCTGCTGAGTCGATTACGGAATCGTTGGAGAAAACATCCGCAACCGTTTGCACATATACTGAAGGGGTTGAAGAGTTGTTTGCATCCGTTGGGGCATTGAATAAAACCATAAAAGAAGTGGAAAACAATATGCAAATTGTCTCAAAACTGGTAGCTGATATTAAAGGAAACGCAGCAAAATCAAAGATTCTTGCTCTTAATGCATCCATAGAAGCTGCACGTTCCGGTGAAGCGGGACGTGGCTTTGCAATAGTAGCTCAGGAAATGGGACGTTTGGCAAGTGCAAGTAACTCGAGTTCTGAAGATATATCGGCGGCAATTAGCGGAATGTTTGAAAAACTCGACGGGGTAGCTGATGATATTAAGGCTATAGACAAAACCGTTACAAATCAAACAGAGGCAATAAAAGGAATATCGGGTGCGGTTGAAGTTATTGCCGAAGAATCACAAACCATGTTTGATTTAACATCAAATGTAAAAAGATAGAATAAAGACTAATAAGCACCGCCGGAATTTCTGACGGTGCTTTTATATTTTTTGATTGGAGTAATAATGTCGGAAATGACAAAAAATATGGGCACAAAAGGGATGCTCGTATATAATCGTTTAAAAACAGACATATTGGATAATAAATATCCGCCGGGAACGGATATGGTGGAGCGAAAGCTTTGTGATATTTATGAAGTAAGTCGCTCAACCATTCGTCATGCCTTAAGTGCATTATGCGCGGAAGGAATACTTGAAAACAAGCAGGGAAAAGGTATAGCGGTTCCGGAGTATAGGATTGAAGATATATTGGAAGTATACGATTTGGTAGGCGTTTTGCAAGTATATGCCATAGAGACATCACTTTCCGGATACACTTCCAATAATGATAAAAAACTAAAAGAGATAAACGAAAAAGCAAAGGAATACTTGGATAAGGGCGATTTGGCGGAGCGTATGAACTGGGATATTATGTTTCATGAGGCGATAGTGGATTTTGCTCATAACAAGCATTTGAAAATGTTGTTTGAGCTTATGGTTAATCACAAAAGACGTTTTGATGTAACCAGTTTTGACGATCCCGAACATGCAAAAGAAACTCTTGAACAGCATATAAAAATATACGAAGCCCTGTGCAAAAGAGATGTAGAGGTTGCGGTGAAAGAAATGAACGAGCATACCGACTATATCAAGAAGTATTATATAGATAAATTAATAAACAAAAGACATAACATAAGTTAGCAAAAATGAAGCGAAAAGGCTTCATTTTTATTTTATAAGAATTATAGGATAGATTTTATTAAAAACATATGTTATAATGAATGAACAAGCGTTCGAAAGGCAAAACTATGGATCATTTTGAATTACATAGTGAATACAAACCTACCGGAGATCAACCTCAGGCTATTGAAAAACTGGTAAAAGGCTTCAAAGAAGGCAATCAGTTTGAAACTCTTTTGGGAGTGACGGGCTCCGGCAAAACATTTACTATGGCAAACGTTATTAAAGAACTTAATAAACCGACCCTTGTAATGGCGCACAATAAAACTTTGGCGGCACAGCTTTACAGCGAACTTAAAGAGTTTTTTCCAAACAATGCGGTAGAGTATTTTGTGTCTTATTATGATTATTATCAGCCGGAGGCCTATGTGCCTCAGACGGATACTTATATAGAAAAAGACTCGTCAATTAACGATGAAATCGACAGACTGCGCCATTCGGCAACGGCATCTCTTACGGAGCGAAGAGATGTTATTGTGGTGTCCAGCGTTTCATGCATTTATGGACTTGGTAGTCCCATCGATTATCAAACCATGACTGTTTCCTTAAGGCCGGGCATGGAAAGGGACAGAGACGATGTAATAAGAAATCTTATAGACATTCAATATATTAGAAATGACATGGATTTTAAACGCGGCACTTTCAGAGTACGAGGTGATGTAATAGAAATATTACCTGCGGACACAACCATGGATGCCGTAAGAATCGAATTTTTCGGGGACGAAGTGGATAGAATCACGGAAATAGACATACTTACGGGGGAGATTAAGGCAAAACTTGAACATGTGGTAATTTTCCCCGCTTCGCATTACGTGGTACCTCAGGACCAACTAAGGAAAGCCGCGGAAGCAATCAGAGAAGAACTTAAAGAAAGAGTGGCTTATTTTAAGAGCGAAGACAAGTTTTTGGAAGCTCAAAGAATAGAAGAGCGTACAAATTTCGATGTGGAAATGATGCTTGAAACGGGCTTTTGTTCGGGAATCGAAAATTATTCCAGACATTTAACGGGCTTAGCTCCCGGCACTCCGCCTTATACTTTGATTGATTATTTTCCGGATGATTTTTTGATTATAGTGGATGAATCACATATGACGATTCCGCAAATCGGAGGAATGTATGCAGGTGACAGAAGCAGAAAGACAACCCTTGTGGATTACGGCTTCAGACTTCCGTCGGCCCTTGACAACAGACCTTTAAACTTCACGGAATTCGAATCTAAAATAGACCAAATGCTTTTTGTAAGCGCAACACCGAATAAGTACGAGGCAGAGCATGAAATGCTTAGAGCAGAGCAAATTATAAGGCCTACGGGCTTGTTGGATCCGGAGGTTACGGTAAAACCCGTTAAGGGTCAAGTGGATGATCTTATCGCTGAGATAAACGTGGAAATCGAGAAAAAACATAAGGTTTTGGTTACCACATTAACAAAGAAAATGGCAGAAGACTTAACAAAATACATGCAGGAAACGGGAATAAAAGTCGAATATCTTCATTCGGATATCGATGCTCTACAGCGTGTGGAGATTATACGTAACATGCGACTTGATAAGTTTGATGTGCTGGTGGGCATCAACCTTTTAAGAGAGGGATTGGATATACCGGAAGTATCATTGGTAGCAATTTTGGACGCGGATAAAGAAGGTTTCTTGAGATCCGAAACATCCTTGATTCAGACTATAGGTCGTGCGGCAAGAAACTCGGAAGGACGTGTTCTTATGTACGCCGAAATGATGACGGATTCCATGAATAATGCGATTTCGGAGACAAACAGACGTCGTAAGATACAGTCCGAATATAATGAAGAGCACGGTATTGTACCTACAACCATTAAAAAGGCTGTCAGAGATCTTATCAGTATATCAAAAGAAACAAGTTATGCTATCGATAAGATTGAAAAAGATCCGGAAAGCATGAGTATTAAAGAACTTGAAAAGACAATCAATAAGGTACGCAAACAAATGGAGCATTGCGCAACTCAGCTTGACTTTGAATCTGCGGCAATGTTAAGAGACCAGATGATGGAACTCAAAGAGCATCTGGCAAAGATGAAAAGCAAGTAGCTTTGTATATTATGCCGGTTATAAATAGACAGGTTTGTTTAAGAGGGAAAAAATTATAATAAATCAATAAAAGGAGAAGCCGCTTGCCACTCAACGTTCAACACGGTGGCATATGCACTTTAAAGAGCAAATGCCCTGGGTGCCGCGGCATAGTGTTTTAATGATGAAAAACAAAGAATTAACTTACAAGAAATACATAAAAATTAAAGGTGCGAGAGAGCATAATCTGAAGAACATTGATGTTGAAATTCCGAGAGACGAATTTGTTGTGCTTACGGGACTTAGCGGTTCCGGAAAGTCATCTCTTGCCTTTGATACAATTTATGCCGAGGGTCAGCGAAGATATATGGAGTCGCTGTCTTCCTATGCAAGGCAGTTCTTGGGGCAAATGGAAAAACCAAATGTAGACCATATAGAAGGCCTTTCACCTGCTATTTCCATCGATCAGAAATCAACAAACCGTAATCCGCGATCCACGGTGGGAACGGTTACGGAAGTACATGATTACTTAAGGCTTTTATATGCAAGAATCGGTATTCCTCATTGCCCGGAATGCGGCAAAGAGATTAAAAGACAAACCGTGGACCAAATGGTAGATGCTATAATGGCTTTGGAAAAGGGCAGTAAATTGCAGCTTTTGGCTCCGGTTGTTCAAGGAAAAAAAGGTCGCCATGAAAAGGTGTTGGAGGCGGCTAAGCGTGCGGGATACGTAAGAGCCAGAGTGGATGGAAATCTTTACGAACTGGACGAAAAAATAGAGCTTGATAAAAACATAAAGCACGATATTGAAATAATAGTAGACAGAATTGCCGTAAAAGAGGGCATTGAAAAACGTCTTGCGGATTCTATAGAAAGTGTAATGAAACTGTCGGACGGACTGATGATTGTGGATGTTATAGGAGGCGAGCCTATTAATTTCAGCATGAATTTTGCCTGCCCTGACTGTGGAATCAGCATTTCGGAAATTGAGCCTCGAAGTTTTTCATTTAACAATCCCTTTGGTGCTTGCCCTGTTTGCTCGGGTCTTGGTTATAAGATGGAATTTGATTCGGAACTTATGATTCCGGATGAGTCACTTTCTATTAATGAAGGAGCCATAATCGTTACAGGCTGGCAGTCGGCAAATAAAAAGGGAAGCTTTACAAATGCGGTGCTTGTGGCCCTTTGCGAAGAGTACGGCTTTGACCTTGATACACCATTTGAAAAATATCCTAAAAAAATAAGAGATATTATCCTTTACGGAACGGGGGACAAAAAACTAACCGTGCATTATCAAAGTCAGCGAGGTGCAGGGGTTTATAAGGTAGCTTTTGAAGGTTTGATTGCAAATGTAAGAAAACGCTACAGCGAGACATTCTCTCAGTCACAAAAAGAAGACTATGAAAACTATATGAGAATAAGTTCATGTGATTCTTGTAACGGAATGAGACTTAAAAAAGAGTCGTTGGCGGTAACGGTTGCAAACAAAAACATTCATCAAGTTTCCATGATGACCGTGGAGGAATTGAAGGATTTCTTTGAAAAAATCGATAAGAAACTAAATGCACAGCAAAAGCTTATAGGTTCGCAAATCTTAAAAGAAATCAAAGCTCGTATGGGATTTTTGGTGGAAGTGGGGCTTAACTATCTTACACTTTCAAGACCTACGGCCAGTTTGTCCGGCGGTGAGGCTCAAAGGATAAGGCTTGCAACACAGATTGGTTCGGGCCTGGTGGGCGTTGCCTATATACTTGACGAACCGAGTATAGGTTTGCATCAGAGAGATAACGACAGACTCTTAAGCGCCCTTAAGAAGTTGAAGGATTTGGGCAATACTTTAATAGTGGTAGAGCATGATGAAGACACCATGCGCTTTGCAGATCATATAATCGATATAGGACCGGGAGCCGGGGACCACGGCGGTGAGGTTGTGGCATGCGGAACGGCCGAAGAAATAATGAAAGTCAAAGAATCGATTACAGGTCAGTATTTAAGCGGAAAACTTAAGATTCCCGTACCTGAAAAAAGACGCAAGCCAACCGGTTGGATAAAGGTGGTAGGCGCACAAGAAAACAACTTAAAGAACATAGATGTAAAATTTCCTCTTGGGGTTATGACCTGTGTAACCGGTGTGTCGGGATCCGGAAAAAGTTCATTGGTAAATGAGATTTTGTATAAATCCTTAGCTAAGAAACTCAACCGTGCCCACACAATTGCAGGCAAACATAAAAAGATAGAAGGAATAGAACAACTGGACAAAGTAATATGCATTGACCAGTCGCCGATTGGACGTACACCGCGTTCTAACCCGGCAACCTATACAGGTGTATTCGATTTAATCAGAGATTTATTTGCATCAACGGCCGAAGCAAAAGCCAGAGGCTATGCAAAGGGACGTTTCAGTTTCAATGTTAAAGGCGGAAGATGTGAAGCTTGTGCCGGTGACGGACTTTTAAAAATTGAAATGCATTTTTTACCGGATGTATACGTAAATTGCGATGTATGTAAGGGCAAGCGTTATAACCGCGAAACCTTGGAGGTTAAGTATAAAGGAAAAAGCATTTACGATGTTTTGAATATGACTGTTGAAGAAGCGGTCAAGTTTTTCGAGAATGTACCGTCAATCAAGAGAAAGATTGAAACATTAAATGATGTAGGTTTATCTTATATTAAGCTTGGTCAACCATCCACACAGTTATCCGGCGGCGAGGCGCAAAGAATCAAGCTTGCAACGGAACTTAGCAAACGCCCGACGGGTAAGACAATTTACATTTTGGATGAGCCGACAACGGGTCTTCACTTTGCGGATGTGCATAAGTTGGTTGATATTTTAAGAAAGCTTTCCGATGGCGGCAATACTGTTGTGGTTATCGAACACAATCTGGAT
>CACZQX010000068.1 GCA_902783445.1 uncultured Lachnospiraceae bacterium | reverse complement strand
GATATGGAACCATCCGATGTTCGTTCTATGTGCTGCAGACTTCGTCTCGACCTTAGAGAACTCAGACGTAAAAACGGCGGTTTCTTCGGATCGGGTGAAAATACAGGTTCAATCGGTGTTGTTACAATCAACATGCCAAGAATTGCTTATCAGTCCGAAAACGAAGAAGACTTCTTCAAACGCCTTGATAAAATCATGGATATATCAGCTCGTTCTCTTAAGATTAAGAGAGGAGTTATTACAAAACTTCTTGAAGAAGGTTTGTATCCATATACAAAGAGATACCTCGGCAAGTTTGACGATCACTTCTCAACAATCGGTCTTGTTGGTATGAACGAAGTAGGTCTTAACGCAAACTGGCTCGGTGTTGATATGACACATAAAGAAACACAGGAATTTTCAAAGAAAGTTCTCAATCATATGAGAGAAAGACTTTCCGATTACCAGGAAGAATACGGCGACCTTTACAACTTGGAAGCTACTCCTGCGGAAAGCACAAGCTACAGACTTGCAAAACATGATAAGGAAAGATTCCCTGACATCATCACAGCAAGCGATGATACAATGAACGGTGGAAGCGAAAAGACTCCTTATTATACAAACTCATCACACTTACCTGTAGGTTACACAGACGACCTCTTCAAGGCACTTGATGTTCAGGATGAGTTACAGACACTTTACACATCGGGAACCGTATTCCACGCATTCTTGGGTGAAAAGATGCCTAACTGGCAGTCTGCGGCAAAACTCGTTAAAACAATTGCCGAAAACTACAAATTGCCATATTACACACTTTCACCGACATACTCGATTTGTAAAGAACATGGCTATCTTGCAGGGGAAACACATACATGTCCGCATTGCGGCGAAAAAACAGAAGTTTACAGCCGTATAACAGGTTACTATCGTCCGATTGCAAACTGGAACGAAGGTAAAACCAAAGAATATGCAGACAGAAAAGAATACATTGTTAAAGACTTGGACCTTGATTCCGTAAAAAAAGTTGTTAAGGTAAGCAAAGACGATGTTCAGATCGAAGATGCGGATTCTGACAATGTAAAATATCTTTTCACAACAAAAACATGCCCTAACTGCAAAGCAGCAAAGGAAATGTTAAAAGACGAAAACGTTGTAATCGTTGATGCGGAAGAAGAAGCAGGACTTGTAAAACAATTCGGAGTTATGCAGGCACCTACACTTGTAGTTGTTGATAACGGCGAGGCTAAAAAGTTCGTTAACGCATCAAATATCAAAAAATATGTAGAGAGCAAATAATGTCGATAAATTTAATCGCGGCAGTGGATAAAAATTTGGGACTGGGGAAAGAAGGCAAGCTTCTTTTATCAATCCCGGAGGATATGAAGCTGTTCAAGGCTCTTACAGAAAATAATGTGGTTATTATGGGAAGGAAGACTTTTGATAGTCTTCCTTCTCGCAAACCGCTGAAAAACAGAATAAATATTGTTTTATCAAATAACAAAAACTTTCATCCGGAGGGTGTCTGCACATTTTCAGATAAAGAAAAAGCTTTGGAATATGCAAAAAGCTTGAAAGAGGATATATTTATTATCGGCGGAGGCGAAATATACCGTCAGTTTGCCCGTGATGCGGAGGTTGCTTTTATTACATATATAGACCGTGACTTTGGTGCGGATGTGCATTTTCCCGACATTTTTAAAAAGCATGAATGGAAGCTTGAAAGCGAAGAAGGTCCCTTTGATTTCGAAGGGATTGATTATTTTTTTCGCAAATATAAAAAGATAAGTGAAAAGCATTCATGATAAAGAAGTTGAAATTTTAATAAAAAAAGTTTAGACTTATTACTAAAAAGAACGGGAAGAGATTTTAGGAGGTCTATATTATGAATATCAGAATTGAAAAAACAACAAATCCGAAAACACTTCCGGGAAAAGATGACAATCTTGAATTTGGTACAATATTCACAGATCATATGTTTCTCATGGACTACAAGGAAGGAAAAGGTTGGTACGATCCGAGAATAGTGCCGTATCAGAATTTAAGTCTTGATCCTGCCGCCATGATTTTTCACTATGGTCAGGAAATGTTTGAAGGCCTTAAAGCCTACAAAACAGCGGATGGAAAAATCCAAATGTTCCGTCCGGACAAAAATATCGAAAGAGCAAATCATTCAAACGAAAGACTTTGCATTCCAAAGATTCCCGAAGACATCTTTATGGATGCACTTAAAACTCTTGTTAAGACAGAAGAAAGATGG
>CACZQX010000067.1 GCA_902783445.1 uncultured Lachnospiraceae bacterium | reverse complement strand
TAGGAACGATTCTCATTGAACCTACGGGAATGGTCTCAAGATTACGCTTATCTTCATTAACTGCCATGACTAAGCTTCCTCACTTTCGCTATTTACAATTACGTTTAACGATGCGAATATCGGTGCCCGATAATTTGCATGCTGTATAAGTGCTGATGATTCGTGAGAAGACTCTTTCGGAATAGCGGTCTCTTATCTGCTCCAAAGAAAGGTTAGTAGATATTATAGTTGACTTCTTTCTTAAGTTTCTCTCATTGATAAAAGAGAAGAGCTGATTGGACACAAATGTGTTGGAAACCTCGGTTCCAAGGTCATCCACAATCAACAAGTCACAATTATATATATAGTCATAAAAATTGTAAAGGTCTTCTTTTGATTTGTTTTCAAAGGTTTCTCTTGCAAGAGCATCAAACAAAGAAATGGCACTAAAATAAATAACGGAGTGTCCGAGGTCTAAAATGTCCTTTGCAATGCATGCAGAAAGAAACGACTTTCCGGTTCCCACAGAACCATAGAAAAGAATGTTCTTCTTTTCAAAGTCGAAATTCTTGATAAAGTCCTTACTTATAGTAACGGCTCTCTTAAATGCTTCAAGGCCTTCACCACTATGATACTCGTAAGAAAGCTTCGAAAAATTATTTTCGTTAAGATAATCTCTTAAATTAGACTGTTCGTATAAAACTTCAATAATCTGCTGCTTTAAGCAGTGGCACTTCTTATTGCCTCCGATATACCCTGTATCTTTACAATCGGGGCAATCGTAAATAGGCTCTAAATAGTCTTCGGGAAGACCTGCGCCAAGAAGCAAGCTTTTCTTCATGCCCTTTAAGTCTTCCAAAAGGGTGTGAAGCTCTGTCATGGCGTCGTCATCGCCTGCCATTTTTCTTTTTGCTACGTCCATGGAAACTGAGACTGTTGATTCGTCAAGCTCCTTGTAGCCTTCTATGTTTTCGTATACGTACTTTCTTCTTTCTTCAAGAAGATGATAGTTTTTAAGTCTGGTAACTTCGTACCGTTGCATTATGGTAGAATACTGAGCACTTGTTAATGCCATATGCTAGTCCTTTCCTAATAAAACCGGATAAAGATACGGATTAATTGCTTAAGATAGATCTTTCAATCTCATCAAAATCGTAATCTGTATGAATCATCTGATTAAATGTGTTCTTGGTAGAAGGTGTGGTTGCCTTAGGCTTTTTGTAGGAAGCATCCAACGCCGAGATATCGCTTAAGTTTTTAACACCTGATTTTTTCCAGGAAGATAAAATTCTGTCACAATATTCCAAACGATGAGAGTCCACCGCCAAAACTGTTCGCTTGCAGGCTTCATCGATTATATCCAATGTAAAACCGTAATCTTTGTACCATTTGGTGGCAATGTCTGCCTCGGTAGGTGTGGGAGTGTTTGAACGTCCCAAGGATTTTAAAATTGTATATACGGGCTTATCGAAATTGTTCTTTAAATAAGCTTTTGCCTGCTTGGGAGTTAAAACGTTTGCTTCTGCCCAGGCGATGGCAACTTTCTTAATGTAAGAAAACTTCTGGCTTCTTTCTACGCAATATTGAAGAAGATAATCAATCAAGTCACAGGAGAATTTAAGCTCGTAGTGGATAAAATAAAGAATCTCAATATCGGTTAAAGAAAGAGGCTTCTTTAAATACTGCTCCGCAATGAATAAAAGCTGTCCTGTTTCAGGATTTTCTTTAAACTTTTTAAGCTCATCTCTTGAGTAAGAAATGTTTTCATAGGAAGGCTTTTCGGGCTCCTTTTCTTCTTTCTTGGAAGGTGCCTTTTCTTCAGGCGCTTCGCTTGAAACTAGCTTAAGCGGAACAATGGGAGCCAAGGTTTTTTGCTCTTCATGAGATTGAGCAATGCTTGATAAGAAACGAATACCGGTGAGAGCCTTTGCTTCATTAAATTCAAGGGTGAGCAAATGCTTTTTCTCCCAGTACTTTAATGCCCTCATTATGTCTTTTTCTGTGTAGTTAAACTTGTCTGCCATGTCGGACACCCCGGTTGGCAGGTTCGCACTCATCATGCGAACTAAATATAAATAGACCTTTATCTGAGCATCGTTGGCCTCTGCCAAAAACTCGTCAATAAAACGGTTCGATATAACAGTGGACTCAACGTAACTGTCTTTGTAAATGGTCAATGAACTCATGTATAAATACGCCCCTTTACCCTGTTTATAACAGTGATTAAATATTAGCAAAGAAAAAGTGAAAAGCAAATGTAAAAAACGCTGAAAACACAGGTATAATCAAGGTTTTAAGCACTTTTGTGGATAGTGTGGATAATGTGGATATAAATTTATAAAAGCCCAATTTCTAAGGCGATTTTGGGCAAAAAATAATCCACAATTTTTTGAAAGAAAAATCGATCAAAAAAATGTGGATTAGTGGATAATTATTTTAAAACCAACTCATCGGCAATGTTTACAACGTCTCCGGCGCCCATAGTTATCAACAGGTCATCCTTAGTGCAATTTTGCTTAACAAATTTTTCGATGTCTGAAAATTCTTTTATGTATGTAACATCGATACCGTCGGCCTTCATTTTTTCATAAAGGTTTGTGGCGTTACAGCCGTACTCATCTTTTTCTCTGGCGGCGTAAACGTCTGTTAAAACCACCTTATCCGCAAGGGAAAGAGCTTCTGAAAATTCATTTAAAAAGGCTTTGGTACGAGTGTAGGTGTGGGGCTGGAAAATAACCCATAACCTATTGTGTGATTTATTCTTGGCAGCGGTTAATGTAGCTTTGATTTCCGAGGGGTGATGAGCGTAGTCATCGTAAACGGTAACGCCGTTAAATTCTCCCTTATATTCAAAACGTCTTTTAGAACCGCTGAAATTATTAAGTGCGTCGCTTATTACATCAAAGCTTACACCAAAATGCCTTGAAACGGTGATTGCCGCAAGGGCATTTTTTACGTTGTGCTCACCGGGAAGAGAAATGGTGATTTCTTTTTTCTCACCGGTTTCTTTTTCCAAACATATAAATGAAGGGAAGCCTTCTTTATTATATGTAATGTTTGATGCAGAGTAATCAAATTTAGAGTCAAAGCCAAAGGTCTTGTAAGTGCAGGATAAGTCCTTTGTCAGG
>CACZQX010000066.1 GCA_902783445.1 uncultured Lachnospiraceae bacterium | reverse complement strand
CTTCCGGCACAAATTATTTATGAACCGAAGAAATATGGCGGTTGATTTGACTATGTCTGTGTAGTATAATTTTTTTAAGATATGAACGTCTATATGGCTTGTTATTTGTGGTTTGTTTTTAGCTATAGATGGACAGGCTAATATCTTTAAACGGTTAGTTATGTATTGCTGACTGTTTGTTTTACTGTATCGGTATATCTCCATTTTTAATTTTTGCGGGAGATAGCAATTTTATACTCATTTTTAAGGAGAAAAAATGGCTTTTATAGAATTTAAAAACGTTGTCAAAGAATACAGAACGGGAGAAACATCCATTCTGGCTTTAAACGGTGCAAACTTTGAAGTAAACAAAGGCGAGCTGGCCGTTATTTTGGGTTCGTCCGGTGCGGGAAAAACCACGGCTTTAAACATACTGGGCGGAATGGATACGGCAACATCCGGTGAAGTTTTGGTGGATGGGACCAATGTATCGAAGTATGGCAAGAAAGACTTGGTAACATACAGAAGAAAGGACATTGGTTTTGTTTTCCAGTTCTACAATCTGGTTCCAAACCTTACAGCCTTGGAAAACGTCGAGCTTGCGGCTCAGGTTTGCGATGATGCTTTGGACGCAAAACGTGTATTGGAACAAGTGGGACTGGCTTATCGTATGGGCAACTTCCCGGCGCAGCTTTCCGGCGGTGAGCAGCAAAGGGTTTCCATTGCCAGAGCGCTTGCCAAAAATCCGAAGCTTCTTTTGTGCGATGAGCCTACCGGAGCGCTTGATTATACAACGGGAAAACAGATATTGAAGCTTTTGCAGGATACCTGCAGGAAGAACAAAATCACCGTTATTATTATCACTCACAATTCCGCCATTGCCCCTATGGCAGACAGACTCATTAAGTTTAAAAGCGGAAAAGTTACCGAAATGACTACAAATGACAATCCTATTTCCATCGATGATATTGAGTGGTAGTCACAAAGGAGAATTATCTTGAAAGCGTACACAAAGGATATTTTCAGAAATATCTCAAAAGGCAAAAAAAGATTTTTTGCAATAATGATTATAACAATCCTCGGAGTTACCATGTTTTCGGGGCTTAAAGCATCATGCGTTGATTTGAGAAAATCGGCGGATGCGTTTTTTGATGAATCAAATCTGCATGATATACAGATTTTATCGACCTTGGGTCTTACGGATGATGATGTTTCGGCCCTGTCAAAGCTTGATGGCGTTAAACTTGCGGAAGGCGGATACAATGAAACGGTGACCGCAAGAGAAGGGGACGTTGAAATTAATGTAAATATCACGAAGATTTCCGATCACGACTTGGACAAAGCCTGTCTTTTGGAAGGCCGAATGCCGGAAAACAAAGGGGAAACAGCTGTAACCAACAAACTGCTTGATTTGCTGTCCCTTAAAATCGGTGACAAATTAAATCTTTCATTGGATGAGGATTCCAATATTACAAGTGATTCCTTCGAAATAGTGGGTGTTGTAATCGATCCGACGGATGTGGACAATCCGGAAACCGCATCCGGCTACAGAGGCGATTCATCAGCGGCCACAAGAGCTTTTGTTACGGCGGACAGTATAGATTCGGAAGTGGATTATTATACTTTTGTAAACTTGATAGTTGATGGGGCAAAAGAAGAATTTTGCTATTCGAACGGCTATACAAAGCTTACCCACGCTGTGATTTCGGATATAGAAGACAATTTGCAGTCTTTAAGAGAAAATGCCCGCCACGACGAAATAGTGGATGAGGCAACAAGCGAATACGAAAAAGCCAAGAAAGATGCGGAAGACGAGTTAAACGACGCCTTGGCGGAGCTTAATGATGCGCAAAAAGAAATAGATGATGCAAAAGCAGAGCTTGCGGATGCTTTCGATAGCCTTACAAAAAATGAGGCGGATATTGAAAATGGTTTAAAAGAAATCGCCGATAAAAAGGCAGAATTAAACGATAATCTTGCTCAAGTAAGAGACGGCATTGCGCAAGCAGAGGCAGGCATAGCGCAGGCCAAGGCTTACGGTATGGATACGAGCGGGATGGAAATGCAGTTAGCAGACCTTAAGACAAACGAAGCCATGATTCTTACGGGTCTTGACGAAATTGCACTAAACGAAGCGAAGTTAGAAAGCGGAAAAGCCGAAATCGAATCAGGATGGAATGATTATTACAAAGGCCTTGAGGATTTAAAAGACGGCGAGGCTGAACTTGCGGATGGCTGGATTGAATATAATGACGGAAAAGCAGAAGCCGACAAAGAATTGGCCGATGCCAAGAAAGAAATAGACGACATCGATGAAGCTGTTTGGTATGTGCAGGAAAGAACAGCTCTTTCGGGCTATAACAACATTCAAACCGATGCCGATTCCATAGAAGTTATAGGCACAGTATTTCCTGTAATATTCTTTGTGGTAGCAATACTTATAAG
>CACZQX010000065.1 GCA_902783445.1 uncultured Lachnospiraceae bacterium | reverse complement strand
ATCACCATCGACGGAAACCATATTATATGTGTCTTTTACGCTTTCAGAGAGTGCTTCTTTTAACAAGGATTTTGATATATTAATATCGCTGGTTACAAATCCAAGCATTGTGCACATATTAGGATGAATCATACCGGATCCTTTGCACATTCCACCGAGGTGAACTTCTTTTCCGTTTATTTCAAAAGAAACAGCCACTTCTTTATTAACCGTATCCGTGGTCATAATCGCCTTTGAAGCATTTGTGCCGGCTTCCAAAGAATAATCGAATTTATCTTTCATCATGTTTACGCCATTGCAAATGCGGTCTATCGGTATTTGCATGCCGATAACTCCCGTTGACGCAACGAAAACATAATCTTTGTTTATACCGTAAGCTTTTTCCACGGCTTCGGCGGTTTCTTTGCAATATTGCATTCCTTTTTCGCCGGTGCATGCATTTGCAATACCGGAGTTTATAATAACGGCTTGGCCGAACTCGCTGTTTTCAACAATGTTTTTGTCCCAAATAACCGGCGCTGCCTTTACAATATTTGTGGTAAAAGTTCCTGCGCATTTACATGGGCTGTCGCTTACAAGAGCTGCCATGTCCGTTCTTCCTTTGTATTTGATTTCCGCTGCGCAAACAGCAGCCTTAAAACCTTTTGATGCTGTTACTCCACCTTCGATTACTTTCATTTTAATTCCTCTTTCAAAAGCATTTTTATTTATTAACCGTTCTTACGTTTTCCTTGTTAAGCTCAACTTCGTAAGAATTAATATCACATCTTAATTCCCAACCGAGCTTTTTCCAGAATGCATTTCCGATATCGTTTGCGGTAAATGCAATAATGGAAACATCATTGATTTTTTCTTCCTGAAGTTTATCTATGGCATATAATACCATGGATTTACCTATTCCTTTGCGTCTGAAGTCCGGATCCACGCATACATGATACATGCAACCTTTTCTTCCGTCATGACCGCAAAGAATGCTTCCCACAATGCGTCCCTCTTCTTCGGCAACCACGCATGTTGTGGGATTACGCTTTAAAAAGCGCTCTATTCCGTCTTTCGAATCATCAATGCTTCTGATTACAAAACCTTTTATCTTTTTCCAAAGTTTTTCCACGTTTTCGTAATCATTTATTGTCATTGTTCTAACCATAAATCATTTCATCCTTGCACTTAATTCCCCTTTAGTGTCTTCCCCTTTAATATAAACAAATCTGTTTTATGGGAACATCGGCAACTGCATAAGACCTTCGGTCTCGTCAAGTCCGAACATTATATTCATATTTTGAACGGCCTGACCCGCAGCACCCTTAATAAGGTTATCGATGGCACCCATCATGATTATGCGATTTGTTCTTTCATCGATTTTAAAATTAATATCCACAAAATTGCTGCCTTCAACGAAGCGTGTCTCAGGGCAAACATTTTCATCAAGCAAGCGTATAAAAGTTTCATCTTTATAATATGATTCGTAAATGCTTTTAACTTCACCATATGAAACTTTTTTCTTAAGGCTTGCATATGCGGTAACCAAAATGCCTCTGTTCATAGGCACAAGGTGAGGTGTGAAGTTAAGCAATACCTTTTCGCCTGCCGCATAGGAAAGTTGTTCCTCTATTTCAGGTGTGTGACGATGAGTTGCCACACCGTATGCTTTTATGTTTTCGTTAACTTCGCAGAAAAGATTGTTAACTTTGGCTCCGCGTCCCGCACCGGATGTACCCGATTTCGCATCGATGATAATTGTTGATGCATCGATAATTCCTTCTTTTAATAAAGGATAAATCGAAAGTGTTGAACATGTCGGATAACAACCCGGATTTGCAAGCAAGCGAGCATTTTTAATACTTTCTCTGTTAACTTCGCAAAGTCCGTAAACCGCTTCTTTTATAAACTCCGGTGTCGGATGTTTGAGACCGTACCATTTTTCGTAAATATCAACATCTTTGATACGATAATCCGCACTCAAATCAATTATTTTTGTGTTCTTTAAAATATCTTCCTTAACAAGAGACGAGCAAAAGCCTTGCGGCGTTGCGGTAAAGATAACATCCGCCATTTTGCTTAATTCATCCATATTATCATCCAAACATTTTTCATCTACTATATTAAAGAAGTTTCCAAACACTTCACTGAATCTTTTATCAATATAGCTTCTTGAGCCATACCATACTATTTCTACGTTTTTATGAGCCGTAAGCAGTCTTACGAGTTCGGCTCCGGCATATCCTGTTGCACCAATAATTCCGGCCTTAATCATTTTAATCCTTCTTTCATATTTGTTATTTTTTAGTCGGATAAGTCGAAAATGCCACAAAAATCAGTCATTCCTATATCCGACCTTGGATTTACCTTAATAATTATACAACCACATTGCATATAAAGCAACAGGAATTTATATAAATTTAAATTTAATGAATAATTATCAAATTGGCACTTGCAATTTATTTTTAGATGGTGTATATTAGCTACAGACAAAAAATGATTTGCAATTTTATGCATTTTTTATACAGGAGGAATTAATAATGAAAGAAAAAGTTATTCTTGCTTACTCGGGTGGTCTCGATACAACGGCTATCATCCCTTGGTTAAAAGAAAATTATGATTACGACGTTATTTGCGTTTGCGCAAATGTAGGTCAGGAAGATGAACTTACGGGTCTTGAAGAAAGAGCAAAACTTTCCGGAGCCGCTAAATTATATATAGAAGATTTAACAGACGAATTTGCCGAAGATTACATTATGCCTTGCGTTAAAGCAAATGCAATATACGAAAACAAGTACTTACTCGGTACATCAATGGCTCGTCCTGTTATTGCAAAACGACTTGTTGAAATCGCAAGAAAAGAAGGCGCTGTTGCCATTTGCCACGGTGCAACGGGTAAAGGTAATGACCAGGTACGTTTTGAGCTTGGTATCAAAGCATTGGCACCGGATCTTAAAATAATTGCTCCATGGCGTTGCAACGAAACATGGAAAATGCAGTCACGTGAAGATGAAATCGCTTACTGCAAAGCTCACGGCATTGACCTTCCTTTTGATGCATCACAAAGCTACAGCCGTGATCGTAACCTTTGGCATATCAGCCACGAAGGCTTAGAACTTGAAGATCCTGCTGTTGAGCCAAACTACGACCACCTTCTTATGCTTGGTGTTTCTCCGGAAAAAGCACCTGAAGAAGGCGAATATGTTACAATGCAGTTTGAAAAAGGTGTTCCTGTTTCGGTAAACGGCGAAAAAATGAAAGTTGCCGACATTATTCGCAAGCTCAACGCTCTTGGCGGAAAGCACGGCATCGGTATTGTTGATATAGTAGAAAACCGCGTTGTTGGTATGAAATCACGTGGTGTTTATGAAACTCCGGGCGGTACAATCCTCATGGAAGCTCATACACAGCTTGAAGAGCTTATTTTGGACCGTGCTACACTTACCGTTAAAAAAGAAATCGCAAACAAACTTGCGGATGTGGTTTACGAAGGTAAATGGTTCACTCCTCTTTGCAAGGCTTTAATCGCTTTTGTTGAATCAACACAGGAAAATGTTACAGGTGAAGTTAAATTCAAGCTTTACAAAGGTAACATCATTAAAGCAGGTACAACTTCACCATATTCACTTTACAGCGAATCTCTTGCAAGCTTTACAACAGGCGATCTTTACGATCACCACGATGCGGAAGGCTTCATTAACCTCTTTGGTTTATCACTTAAGGTTCGTGCAATGAAAGAAGCCGAAAACAAAAATAAATAAAACCCAATGAAAATAAAAATAGATTTAAACGCTTTCAAAGCCGTTTAAATCTATTTTTTATTAGTTATTTATTATTATTTTCAAATTGAAAGCTCCAATTTCCCAATACTCCTCTCCTTATCTCACAAAAAACGGAAACACATAGCCTGTGTCACCGTCTGTCTCTTTTTGGCTTATCTTCCGGCAATAATTCTTGCTATGGATTCATAGTCAGAGCCGGCCGGTATATCAAATGTTCCTACATGAATCGTTGTTGCATAGCCCGATCCCGTAAGGAAATTATTAAAATCGTTTGCATCACTTATTATGCCGTTTGAGTGCAACAAAGCGCTTACTGCTTCCGATGTCATTCCCGGTAAAATATCAATTGAACCGTTGGATTCCGATGACGGCGCAAACGTTGTTGTTTCAAGCTCAGGAATCTCCATTTCGATTTCAGGAACGGTAACGGCTTCCGGTGTTGTTATTTCTTCTTTTGTTTCTGTTTCTTCCGTGCTCTCTTCTTTATTGCTGTTGTCTACATCATCGCTTGATTTTTCATCGAAGATTGTTGTCTGTTCTTTTGTGGACTTTTCTTCCAAAGCAGCTTTTGATCTATCAATGTTAAAAGCAATCAGACATACCAGCGTAGCAAGCACAATGCCCGTACCAAAACCTCTTAAAAAATATTTTGACTTCATATATCATCACCTTGTTATTAATTAGCATTTTTAAACAAATCAACCACCAAACGAACTTCACCTACACCAAGACCAAGTTCTTTTGCAATTTGCACATTTGATTTGCCTTCTTTGTAAAGTTTAAGTATTCTGCCTTTGTTATTGTTTTCGCTTTCCGCTTGAGGGCTTGCCTTTTCTTTACTTTCCTCTTTGGCTGCTTTTGTTGAAAATACAGGAATCTCGGCTTCTTTTTTTTCTTCCGGCACATTTTCAACTTCCTCAAGAGGCATTTCTTCAAACTTCGGTGAAACCATCAACTCGACAGTGTTAATATCAGGTTCCGAGGCTTGTTTAGGAGTCTCCGGCATATTCTTTATACTTTTCTTAAGGTTTTCAACATCAGTCATCATGGTTTTAACTTCAGTCTCTTTATCCTTAAGCATATTGTAAAGGAATAAAACCTCATTATGATTCTTTGTGGTGTCTTCCGAAATGCTTTTGGAAAAATCACCTAAAGCCATTATTTTTTCATTGCTGAGTTTGTCGATTTGAACCTCGAAGTTTTCAACCTTATCATCAATAACATTATCAACTTCTTTATCGACTTTGTCCCGGATAATATCACCGGCAAGCTTTTCTATATCAATATCGGAAACATCAACTTTTTCATTCGTCGATTCCTTTGCTGTTTTTACAAAGCTAATAATAACAATAATAATGCCTATTATTATCAGACAAATTTCAAGTACCATACAAATCCCTTTCATTATACAAATTAAATACCGAAATCTCTTTCGGTATTTAATGCCTTATATTTTAATGTCAAAACCACCTTTATTCGGCGTCTTCATACTAACGTCCCCGTCTTTTTTCTCATTGGACGACTTCGTTTTTCTTAAATTAACATATTCGTTTTTTCCTTTTTCTTTGGCATCATGTTTTTCATGCTCTAAAGATGCGTTTTCTCGTTTAACAACTGTTTCTTGTTTCGCATCCGCCTCTTTATGACCTTGCTGAATCATTCCCGCCTGGTCTAACATCGGCTTAACATCTTCATGAGCCTTAATAGTTGATGTTTCTGGCATCACTTGATTTATGCCTTGAAGCATTACCGGTCCAATCATTGCTTACACTCCTTTTAATATCATAAGCTACCACTAAACAATAGTTTGTTGAATCTCTCCGTTAACCTTTTTAAACTGTGTCATATATATTTCATTATTTACATAAAATGGTTCACCGCTTATCATCATCTTAACGCCCGGATAAACCGTTTTACCGACAATTCTTGCACTTTCGTTAACATGGAATTCTATTTTAAGCTTTTCATGCTCATCTTGAAGCTCAATAATCTTGGAATTCAATTCCTGTATTTCCTGAGCTGTTTTTGTCATGGAAGCAAGGGTTGAAAAATCGATTTTCCCCTTTTGCTTTTTAGCTTTAAATACTTCGAAAACATCCTTAAGTCTGCCGAGTTCTTTTGATTTTTCGGCAATGTCTGCTCTTATTTTGTTTATTTTATCCTGCACTGCAGGATCGATTCCCACTTCAACATTTGTAATGGTACCCATAGGTGCACCTATAACCTTGGCTTCGATAAGACAAGTAGATCTTGTAAATCCGCCGATTAAGTTGCCTTTCGAGCCTTGGATTTTAATATCACCTTTGGCACTCATCCTACTATGCATAACCGCCTCGGTTTCAATAAAGCCTTCGGAAACAACCGTTGCGCTTTCGATGAATTTTGAAACAATATTTCCCTTTGCAACAATAATTCCTTTGCCCATTCCCTGAATGCCTCGACGCAAAATAACATCGCCACCGGCCTTTACGGCCGCGCCTTCAACGACGCCGTAGACTTCGATATTTCCGCTGGCTGTAACCTTAAAACCGGTACGGATATTGCCTTTTACGGTAATATTTCCGTCATATTGAATGTCACCCGTTGTGGCATCAACATCAGCGGCAACTTCATAAACGTTATATACATAAACTCTTTCGTCTTCTAAGGTAACATGTCCGTCAACCATAGAAAATATCTGAGTTTCATCTTCCGATAATCTTATATTTTTACCAAAACGAAGAATTTTGCGCACAACTTTAGGCGGTCTTGTCATATTTCCATAAACATCCAATCCCGGCTCACCCGGATCTTCTCTTGTAAGAGTCGCAAGTAAATCTCCTTCATGAACAGGATTCATAATATCTAATTTATGGAAATCAACCGATCCGTCTTCATTACGTTTTGGTCTTGCTTTTAATTCCGTTTCAAATGTGTATTCGATCGAGGCATCCCTACCTTTAACATAAGGAGTACCTTTTGCAATCAAAATATCAGTACAATAAAGGGGTGATAAAATGTGATTTTTAATCACCTGATCATCAATTCCACTGACAATTTTCTGGTTGTTAAGCTCTCTTATAATCTCTTCTTTACTGAGTTTCTCACCATTATTGCTCGGAGGATAAAATCTGACCATCGCTTCCATTTTATCATCGGAAACGCTAACCATCATAGCTTCACTGATAGGATAATACTGTCCGTCTTTTGGCTTAGGTAAATCAATGTCAATTTGTTTATCACCTTTGTTAATAGCCGCATTAATTTCAACAGCATCATATCCTCTGAAACTGTTTCTGTCCAAATAAGCTGTTACTTCAGCTATTCTTGCAAGTTCGCCTCCCTCGTCGGGGCCAAAAATTCTAAGCTTGGCATCATCAGCTATATAAATAATCTGAAAATACCCATTTTTAACCTCATTAACCATTGCGCCAACTCCTTAACAAAACACTAATTAAAGATATAACCCGCTTGACTACCTAATTTTGCTTTCATCTTACCTAATGCCTTTGTATGAAGCTGCGACACTCTTGATTCCGATACTTCAAGGATTGCGCTGATTTCTTTAAGCGTCATTTCCTCGTAATAATAAAGAGTAATAACCATTTTCTCTTTTTCCGTAAGATTTTGTAAGGATTCGATAATAAGCTTTTTAAGCTCTTCTCTTTCCACAAATTCTTCCGGCGTTTCAAGATGTGATGCCTTTACAGGCTGTACGCTTTTTTCTCCCCCCGCTTCAACAAATTCGTCCAAAGAAACAACATTTGTTACATTTGCCTGGCCCTGCCATTCAAGGAGCTCATCTCCCGTTATGCCAAGCTCTGCGGCCAATTCTTCATCCGTTGCGCTTCTGCCGAGTTTTGTTTCAAGCGCGGTAATCGCCGCATCAAGTTTCTTTTGTTTTTGACGAAGCGTCCTTGGAATCCAGTCCATTTTTCTGATGTAATCCAAAATAGAACCTCTGATTCTAAGGCTTGCATAAGTCTCAAATTTATTTCCCTTTAAATAATCAAATTTATCAATAGCATCAATTAAGCCAAAAATACCATAGCTGCACAAATCATCGTATTCAACATTATAGCCCAAATACATGCTAAGTCGTCCTGCAACGATTTTGACTAAAGGCGCATATTCAATTATAAGTTTTTCCCTCAGCTCCGAGCTTTTTGACTTTGCATAGTCAGCCCAAAGTTTCTCCTTCTCGCTTGCGTCCACTATTCAGCCTCGTTTTCTTCATCCATGTCAATATTGAAATTTTCAACATTTTCCATGTCTTCAACTTCTCCTTCTTCCTCGTCTTCCTCATCCGAAGCTTCCACCTCGGGTTCGTTAACCACAAGGAAACTATTAAATATCTGTTCCGCGATATAACCTACCACAAAAAAGATAACCATAACAATCAGAACAATGATGAGCATATCTGTCAATGTTCTTTTATATAATAAGCAAATTAACAGCGCAATCAGCCCTGACAAAGTCATGCTGATTAACGGTATAAGTTTTGTTTTCATCAGATAACCATAGGTTCCCTTCTTACAGCTTTTATCGTAAGTTCAGCAGTATCCGGGTCAAATATGATTGTACGACCATAATTTTTTCCCGTATCCTCGGCAATAATTTTTATTTTGAGTGCTTTCAATGCTTTTTTTGTCGCTTCAACATTTCTGTCGCCGATTTTAAGCATTTCAACATTGTTTCCGGAGAACATGGTTGCACCGCCTGCTATCTTAGCTACAAGCCTTGTTTTATTGGCTCCCAATTTGACTACTCTGTCATATAATTCCTTTATACCTGTATCTGCAAATTTAGCGATATTTGAGTTGTTTCTGATCTTGGTACTGTCCGGAAGCATAACATGAACCATACCGCTGATTTTCGATACCGGATCATATAATACAACCCCCACGCAAGACCCCAATCCAAGTGTTGTGACTTTATCAGGTGGACTGCATGTTGCCATGTCCGCAATACCAATTTTAAAAGTCTCACTCATTTAACATACTCCCAATGCTTTTAAAATTTTCTCGTATGAAGCAAGTTCCGGAACAAGAATATAATAACCGTTAATGGTAATACCATGTTCAAACTCAGTTTCAATAAGTAAAATCTTATCTCCTAATTTTCCAAATTCAATGGCCGGTACGCTCATAATAGCGCCTATCATATCAATTTGAATATAAGGTATTGACTCAGAAATAGTAAGATGAGTCAAATCCGCCAATGATGTAAGGTATGCCCCTGTAATAATATTTCCAACCTCACGTACCGCAGACAATTCCATCTCATTAAATTCATCACCTTCAGAAACCATACCGCCCATTAATAAGCCGGCAAGTTCTTTTGCAACGCTTGATTCAAGAAGAAACATCATAAAGCCCTCTATGTCGCCATTAAGCATAACCATAATAGCTACCATTTCAGTCTCTTCATCGCCAACAAAAGATGCAATGTCTTTAATATCAACAAGCTGTACTTTCGGAACTTTCATTCCTATTTTAGCATTAATAAGCGAAGACAATGCTGTGGTTGCATTGCCTGCGCCTATATTGCCAAGTTCTCTAAGCACATCGTATTGGATATTTGACAATTCATCAAAGTTCATTTCTGCCATTGTTCGTTCTATCCTTTCCGAATTAATGCTTATTGTTTATCAACTGCCTCACCTATAAGGTT
>CACZQX010000064.1 GCA_902783445.1 uncultured Lachnospiraceae bacterium | reverse complement strand
GTTTTTAGTCTGTTCTTTCAGACTCTCTGAAATTCTCAAAGATTTTCAGGGTTGCATTGTTGTTCGATTGTCAATGTTCATGCGTTCCGTGTGGGCTTTTTATTTGCTGTCCCGCTCGGAACATTGAATAATATATCACCGTAAAAATAGAATGTCAACAAGAATTTTTTATTTTTTTAAAAAAATTTCCATATACGCAAAGAATGGCTTATTTGCGCCATTTTTGCCCCAATAAGCCATTCCCGAATTCTAATTATTTAAGTTTTTTATCTAAATTGTCGGAATTGTGTTTACACTTCCCTCATTTTACTGTAATTTCTTTGTTACAGTATCATCTCCCATTGAAACACGAAGACCCAATGAGGAAACTTGAGTTCCTTCCTTAACCTGGGTAACAAGTACCAATCTCTTTGATTCGCCCGGTGTAAATGTTCCTTGGTAGAGTGACAAATCTTCATCCACAAGCATTGTCATCATTCTGCTATAATAATGATCTTCATTTACCGATAATTTAAAAACAGCATCTGTTGAAGTACTAAAATTATTATCGGAAGAAAATGAATTGCTTACATTAAACTCTACAATAAGCAAATCCATACCCTTATTGGATGACAAAACAAATCCATCACTGTCTGCATATGTATCAACAACTTCACAGCCTGTGTAATCAATGTTAAATCCATCAAGTCCCAATACATCCTCTATAGACCTAGCATCAACGACCATGGCACCGCCCGATCTGTCAACATCTTCTTTAAAGGGTTCCTCTTTGGAAGTTTCCTCCGTATATTGATTATTAAGTTCTTCCTGAGCCTTTGCTTCTGCTCTTCTTTCTTCTTCCTCTTTGGCAGCGTTTTCATAATAGAGCTTTTCCGCTCTGTCATAAGAATCCTTGGCCGCCTGATATGAAGCTAAATACTTTGTGGTATCCACAAGCCTTGAGTGGTTTTGCTCATCATATTTTAAAAGAAGCGAAACCGCATACTGTGAAATCATCTCTTCCTGATCGGCGGTAAGCTCCTGAGCCTTGGCACACGAAGTCAAAAGAAATGCACAAAGCGACATAGAAAGTATTAACGAGAGAACTCTTTTCATCCTATTCCTCCGGATAGTTATTAGCATTAAGTGAAAACCAGAACACTACTCCGTTTTCTCTGTTTTCAACCCCATATTTTCCGTTATGGGCATCCATAATTGCTTTAACAATGGAAAGGCCGATTCCGCTTCCTCCGTATTCTCTGGTTCTTGCCTTATCAACCTTATAAAACTTCTCCCAAATATGCTCAATGCTTTCTTCGGGAATTTGTTTTCCTGTGTTAAATACACTTACTTTAATATCATTTTCTTCTTTTTTTAGAGTTACGTCAATCTGTTTTTCATTGTCATCTTCGCAATGATTTAAGGCATTGGAAAAATAATTCATGAAAACTTCTTCTATTTTAAATTCATCGGCAAAAACATTGCACTTATCGGGCAAATCGCATGTTACCTTTATGTTGTTTTGCTTTGTAAGTATTTCTGCGGATTGAATATAGTTCTTAACTAAAGAAACAAGATCGAACATTTCGCATTGAAGCATGTCCGCACCTGATTCAATTTGATTTAATAAAAGAAGATTTTTTACTATTGTATTCATCTTTGACGCTTCGTCTATTATGACATCACAATAGTAATCACGTTCATCTTCCTCGTTAATACCCTCTTTTAAGCCTTCCGAATATCCTTGAATCAAAGCAATTGGTGTCTTTAATTCGTGAGAAGCATTTGCTATAAATTCTCTTCTCATCATGTCGGCCTGAGCCATTACATCATAATCTTTTTTAAGTTTAATATTTGCGTTTTGAAGCTCGGAAATTGTTCTTTCAAGGTTTTCGGACATTTTATTTATACTGTTACCAAGAAGGGCAATCTCTGTTTTTTCTTTACCGTCATATTTTGCGTCAAAGTCCATATGAGACATTCTTTCGGAAATATCCGCCAGTTCCAAAATAGGCTTTGATATTTTACGGGTAAAGAAATAAATTACAAATGCACTTATTAAAACGGCACCCAGTCCTATATATAAAAAGAAACGATTTGCAATATCCGCACTAAGTTTAATGCTTTCTACCGTACTTCTTGCAAGAAATGTGGACCCGTTTGGTAGCTTACCTACAATTTCAAGGAAATCTGTCTGCATTCTCTGGTCTTTCTTTTGAAAGAAAACGCACTCATCCGATTGATAAACAATCCTATCGGCATATATTATTCCGCTTAAGCATTGCTTTAATTCAAATGTCAGATATTCTAAGGGTTCGCTTGAATACACTTTTACAAATTCGTTCTCTACAATAACGATACTCACGTTGTGAGTACCACTGTATTTTTGAAGTTCAAGGTCAAAGTTTTCGGAAAACAAATCTCCGGATCCCGCTTCTGTCTTTAAGTTAGTGTAGAGATTCATTAAGGTTTTTTCTTTATTTAATATATAAAACTTTTCCAAAAACACATTATTAATAAACCAGCAGCTTATGAAAGCCAAGGCCATGATGGCTACAAATATTATGGTTATTTCCTTCTTTAAAGAAGGACTTAATAACGACCTTTTTATTTTTTCACAATTCTTTTTATTCTTCATAGCTATTCAAACTTATAGCCCATTCCCCAGATGGTCTTTATAAGTTCTCCTTTTTGCCCCATCTTGCTTCTTAGTTTCTTTACATGTGTATCTATGGTTCTTGCGTCACCGAAATAATCATAGTTCCAAACGCTGTTAAGGATTGTTTCTCTTGATAAAGCCCGTCCTTTGTTTTCCATAAAGAAAGAAAGCAGTTCAAACTCCTTAAAGCTTAAATCAATTTCCTTTGAATCTATTAATACTCTGTGAGCAGACTTATCAACCACCACTCCGTTATATTCCATGGATGCATCAACTGTCGCGGGCTTTGTGCGCCTTAAAATTGCTTCAACCCTTGCGGTTAAAATCTTAGGGCTGAAGGGCTTTGTGATGTATTCATCGATTCCAAGTTCAAAGCCTAAAAGTTCATCCTGCTCTTCACTTTTAGCGGTCAGCATAATAATCGGAACTTTTGAGTTGCTTCTAATCTCTCTGCAAACCTGCCAACCGTCAAGTTTAGGCATCATAACATCTAATATGACCAAAGAAATATCCGGTTCATCGTAAAAAACTTTTAGAGCTTCGCTTCCGTCCGAAGCTTCCAGCACAATATAATCTTTCTTCACAAGGAAATCTTTTACAAGTTTTCTCATTCTGGCTTCATCATCAACAACCAAAATTTTTAACATATCCATAAAAAACCTCCAAAATAGCATTTTATGATTCTAACTATATAAGAAAAGTATGTTCATTTTGTGAAAAAGAATTAACCATTCTGTGTTTTAATTACTTATGCCAAGCTCTATTTCTTTGTCCCTAACGGCGTTTTCTCTTTCCTTAACTTTAATTTCTCTCTCCCTAAGTTCCTGTTCCCATTCGGAATATTGATTGGTTACGGCTGTTTTATAGTTTAAAGCATTTATGGTGGAGCCACGCATCGTAATTGCAAGCATAGCTATGCAAAGGAAAAAGAAAATACCCGCTATCAAAACCGCATTTCGATACTTCATTCTCAAGGACATTTCTTTCTTTTGAGCCTTTGTCATGCGAGACTTAGCTTTGCTTTTTTCACTAAAATCTATCCTTTTAAAGGTTGTATATAAAGGAATCGGCTTTAACTCTTCTTCTCCGTTTTTTG
>CACZQX010000063.1 GCA_902783445.1 uncultured Lachnospiraceae bacterium | reverse complement strand
GCACCTATAATCAGAGAAGGAGATGACATTGCTGACATCGTTGTGGACAGCGTGCTTAAAGCAGCTGCAAGCGACGGCTTCGAGCTTCGCGACAAAGATGTTATTGCGGTTACGGAAGCTGTTGTCGCAAGAGCACAGGGTAACTACGCAACGGTTGATAATATCGCAAAAGATGTGGAGAACAAATTCGGGGATGCCACAATCGGTGTTATTTTTCCAATCCTCAGTAGAAACCGTTTTGCAATTTGCCTTAAGGGTATTGCAAAGGGCGCTAAAAAAATCGTGCTTATGTTAAGCTATCCATCCGATGAAGTGGGCAACCACCTTATTGATGTGGATGAAATGGATGAAAAGGATGTGGATCCTTGGACAGACATTTTGGAAGAAGAGAAATATCGCGAATTATTCGGATACAAAAAGCATGTATTTACAGGCGTTGACTATATTGCATACTACAAAGAGTTGATCGAATCGCAGGGATGCGAAGTAAAGGTTGTGCTTGCAAATGATTGCAGAGCCATCCTTAAATATACGGATACGGTTCTTAACTGTGATATTCATACTCGTAAGAGAACCAAAAAGATTTTACTTAAGAAGGGTGCTAAAAAAGTACTCAGCCTTGATGAAATCATGAATGCACCTGTTGACGGAAGCGGCTGCAACGAAGAGTTCGGACTTCTTGGTTCAAACAAAGCCACGGAAGACAAAGTTAAGCTTTTCCCAAGAGATTGTCAGCAGGTAGTTGACAGAATCCAAAAAGAAATCGGCGAAAAAACAGGCAAAAACGTTGAAGTTATGGTTTACGGCGACGGCGCTTTCAAAGATCCGGTAGGTAAGATTTGGGAACTTGCGGATCCTGTTGTTTCACCGGCCTACACAAAAGGCTTGGAAGGTCAGCCTAACGAAGTTAAGCTTAAATATTTGGCCGATAATGACTTTGCTCATCTTAGTGGTGACGAGCTTAAGGCTGCAATTTCGGAATATATCAAAAACAAAGATGACAATTTGGTAGGTCAGATGGTTTCACAGGGTACTACACCAAGACGCCTTACAGACCTTATCGGTTCACTTTGCGACTTGACAAGCGGTTCAGGTGACAAAGGAACACCAATTATCCTTGTACAGGGATATTTTGACAATTACACGAAATAATATGAAATACTTGAAACGATTTTCGGTTATTCCGATTATTATGATTATGGTTCTTGCGGGTGTGTTTGTGGCTGTCGGTGGGGATACGATTAACACCGACGCCTTGCCCCGCGTGCTGGTTAACGACGCCGGATACGTAGGGGAAGGCACGCCCGTAAAGGACAGTCTATACGGTGACAATATGGAGACTTTTAAGGATTCTGCCAATATTGTGACCGGATATTTTAATGCGGTTTTACAATCCACAACTCCTACAGGTGTGGTTAGCACCGCTTCCGATGTGACGGAAGAGATGTGCAACAGTGCCTATTGGAACGCGCATGCACAGGGACCTACACGTATTCTTATGTCCAAGTCGGACATTGCTTCTCTTAATGATAGTATTATGGCTACAGCGGACGCCCATATGATTGACCTTGAAAATATGGCGACCGCATATGATGGGGATAGTTTGAAAACATCTCTTGCAAATGAAATAAAACTTGATGAATATCCATATAATCAAATCAGTCATATAAACAATATAGCTTTTGCGGATGAGACGGATAAAGTAGCCTACTTTGATGCCATTAAGGCAAATATAGCAGGGGCGGATACAAGCACATCGGATTCTGTTAAATACGCTATTGCCAGCGATAGGGCGGAAATTAATAATCTACCTACAAATGATTTTATCGGATACGGGGCTGATGATACGGATGACGAAAAAGCCTTGGGTGCAGCGGTGCTTGGTGAGCCTTTAATTGTTAAAATCACAACGGCTGACGGAAAATTTGCTTATTGCTATTCAAGCAATGTAAGCGGTTGGGTGGAGACGTCAAAATTCGCTGTTTGTTCAAGCAAGGATGAGTGGCTGGAGGCATGGAAGGTTGCGGAAGACGGGGATGATTTCCTTGTTGTAACCACGGATAAGATTATTTTGGAAGATTCATTTTATGATCCTGCTACGGCAGCTGTGGAGCTTTCCATGGGCAGCATCTTAAAACTTGTGCCGGAAGATCAAAAACCTACATCTGTTGCGGAACGTGGTGTTTGGAATACATATGTGGTTTATTTGCCTACAAGAAAAGCGGATGGAAGCTATGAAAGAAAGATTGCGCTTATTTCGCAGCATTACAGTGTAAGCCGCGGCTTTTTGGACCTGACGCAGGCAAATATTACGGATGTTGCATTTGAGTGCCTCGGCAATCGCTACGGTTGGGGCGGATCGCTTCACGCAATGGATTGTTCTTTCTACACAAGATATATATACAGATGCTTCGGACTGGAACTACCGAGAAACACAACTTGGCAGCAGGCGGTTCCGGGACATATGACCAATTTGTCAGCCATGTCCGACGAAGAAAAATATAACTATATAAGAACACTTCCCGCAGGCTCCTTGCTGTACTTTAGCGGTCATACCATGGTTTATCTGGGAAATGTGGATGACAAGCTCTATGTAATAAGTGCTTTGGGTTCTGTTGTTCCGCCGGATTCATCAAGCGTTTATTCAACCATGACGGTTTGCCTAAATTCTCTTGATGCAAAAAGAAGCAGAAACCGAGGAACTTGGCTTCACAACTTGACTGCTGCGGTTACATATTACAATCCGGTGGATATAACCGATGAGCTTTGTGGAATCAACATTGCAAACGCGGGAAATATCGTATATACGGGTAGTGCAATTACCCCAAATATAACAGTGACCGACTGTGAGACTCCTCTCAGAAAAGACATTGATTACAAATTGTCTGTTTCAAACAATGTTAATGCCGGAGAGGCAATTGTTACGGTAAATGGCCTTGGCAGATATACGGGAACAGCCACTAAAAACTTTAACATAAAGAAAGCAAGTTATTCGGTGGCGGCAGCAGGCTACAGCGGTGTCTACGACGGAGAGGCTCATACAATATTTATTGACGGAATAAAAGCCGGTTCTGACATTTACTTTAGAATCGACCCTTACGGCCAATGGATAAGCAGCCTTCCGGAGCGCATTGATGTGGGTTCAACCACGGTTTATTATATGATTAGTCATCCAAATTACGAGACTATCTCATCTTATGCAAATATTGATATAGTTGCAGAGGGCGAGGAAAGCTCAGACTATGTCATCCAATATGTTGGAGGAGAGTTACAAGAAGAAAGCACTAAGGAAAAGAATGCCGGAGATAAAACACCGGGCAAAGACAGCAATAAAGATAAGGATGCCGGCTCCGATAAAACAAACAGTGAGACGGGAGATGAATCGAACTCCGGAGAAAAGCAGGAAAACAGCTCATCTTCAAATACGGGATTTGTCATTGCCATAGTAATACTTTCCATAGGACTTGCGGCAGCTGCATTCTATATTGTTTATGATAAGTTTATAAAAAAGAATAATGATTAATTAAAATCTCGCAGACAAAGGGCTTGTTTGCGGGATTTTTTTGATTTCAAAAAATTTTTAAAAAACCTATTGACATAGTAGGTAAGTAGTGATATATTACATTACAACAAATACAACAAACACGAAAGGAGACGCAAAAAATGAATACACAGACATTTAAAAACATTACAAATACAATGATGTGTTGTCGAATGAGTCATTCCCAAGCAGATATGCGCGAAAGACCGTCGGCTTATATTTTGATGCGTCTTAAAACAATTTGATGTTTATAGTGTGAAACAGATTGTATGCCATTTTGCTTGGGAGCTTAAAAAATTTAAAGCTCCCTTTTCTTATGCCTTTTTGAAGTAAAAAAGGCATAAGAAAAAATCAGACAAGTTAAAAAAACAGATTAAAAATAAAAAAGGAAAGAGGTAAATTATGAGCTTGAAATTAAATTCACTTGTTATTCACGGAGGCATTGACGGAGATGAGATTACGGGAGCGGTAAATGTTCCCATATATCAGACTTCCACTTACAAACAAAAGGAGCTGTTTGGTCATCCAAAATGGGAATACTCAAGAACAGGCAATCCCACAAGAGCAGCGCTGGAAAGCTTGATTGCGGATCTTGAAGGCGGAAAATTCGGACTTGCCTTTTCATCGGGACTTGCGGCAATACATACGGTTATTTCCCTTTTTAAAGGCGGAGACAAACTTATAGTTTCGGATAACATTTACGGCGGAACATTCAGACTTTTGGACAATGTATTCAAACCACTGGGAATTACTTACGAGTCGGTTGATACATCGAAGATTGAAAACATAAAGGCAGCTATTGATGATAGCGTTAAAGCAATTTATATCGAAACTCCTGCAAATCCTTTGCTTAGTGTTACGGATATTGAGGCGGTTTCAAAACTTGCAAAAGCCAACAACAAACTTTTGATAGTTGACAATACATTTCTAACTCCTTATTTACAGCGCCCGATTGAGTGGGGTGCGGACATAGTTGTTCACAGCGGCACAAAGTACCTGGGTGGCCATAGCGACGTTATTTCGGGATTTGCCA
This sequence comes from uncultured Lachnospiraceae bacterium, assembly GCA_902783445.1. Taxonomy (GTDB): domain Bacteria; phylum Bacillota; class Clostridia; order Lachnospirales; family Lachnospiraceae; genus RUG12871. Next base: position 4,837 of record CACZQX010000063.1, on the reverse strand, counting down.
TTGTAAAAGATGAAAAAATAGCCGAGAGACTTTACTTCCTCCAAAACGCTATAGGCGCGGTACTTTCCCCGCAGGACAGCTTCCTTGTAATAAGAGGTATAAAAACTCTTGGAGTAAGGATGGACAGACATGTGGAAAATGCTTTAAAGATAGCCGATTGGTTGGATAAAAGTCCATATGTGGAAAAAGTATATTATCCGGGACTTAAAAGCGATCCGGGCTTTGAAGTTCAAAAAAAGCAGGCAGACGGCCCCGGAGCAATGATTTCTTTCGTTCTTAATAAAGAATACGACTACAAAGAATTTTACAAAAATTTAAAACTTATTACCCTGGCGGAAAGCTTAGGAGGCGTTGAATCTTTGGTATGCCACCCTGCAAGCATGACACACGCTTCAATACCCGAAGAAATAAGAAAGAAAGTGGGAATCGTAGACGAACTTATCAGACTGTCGGTTGGTATAGAAGATGTGGATGATTTGATTAATGATTTGGAAGAGGCAATCAAGAAAGCAAAAAAATAATAAAAAAATTGATAATTGCATAAGGAAAGGAGAATCCGAAAAAATCGGATAAAGAAAAAAATGGATGTACACATGAGTGTCCGAAGCTTAATCGGACATACACCGATACTTAAACTTAACAATTTGCAAATAGATGAAAGCGTTGGATTATATGCCAAGTTGGAACTTATGAATCCTGCGGGAAGCGTAAAAGACAGAGTTGGTGTCTATATGATAGACGATGCAAAAGAAAGGGGCCTTTTAAAGCCCGGCGGAACAATAGTTGATGCCACTGCGGGAAACACAGGTATAGGAATTGCCATAGCGGCTCTTAATCAGGGATTTAATGTAATATTTACGGTTCCGGAAAAGTTTTCCGAAGAAAAGCAAAAGATTATGAGAGCTTTGGGGGCAGAGATTGTTCACACTTCAAGAGAAGGCGGAATGCTTGGAGCCGAAGAAGAGGCAAAGAAAATAATTGCCAAAACCCCAAATGCCATTTCTCTTAATCAGTTTAGAAACCCGGCAAATCCAAAGGCTCATTACGAAACCACGGGTCCCGAAATCTATGAGCAGATGGATGGCAAAATAGATTATTTGGTGGCGGGAGCCGGAAGCGGCGGTACATTCAGCGGAATATTAAAATACCTGAAAGAAAAAAATTCTAATATCAAAGGCGTTTTGGCCGATCCATACGGTTCCATAATCGGTGGCGGCGAACATGCGGACTACGATATAGAAGGAATAGGAAATGATTTTATAGCCGATACAATGGACGTTTCATTTATAGATGAAGTAATAAAAGTAAGCGATGATGAAGCATTTGCGGCAGTCAAGACATTGGCATTAAAAGAAGGCATCATTGCAGGATCATCATCGGGTGCGGCCTTAAGCGCAAGCTTAAAGTTGGCTGCAATAGTAAAAGATGCAAACATTGTTACGGTATTTCCGGATCGAGGTGACAGATACTTAAGTAAAGGACTTTTTGATTAGATTAAATTTGTGTAGGGAGATTTGAAAATGAGCAGCATATAAGCTGCTCATTTTTATTTTCTGGCTTTAAGTATGGAATCCATTAAAGCTTTGTAGTTTTCGGCTTTGCAGTTAAGAGGTACCTCGCATCCCGTACCAAGCATAAAGCCCGGAGTTTTCATGCCCACGTCTTCAATAAGACCTTCGCAGTACTCGGCCACTTCATCAGGCGTTCCCATTGCCATCATGGTTGCGGGAACGTCGCCACGGAAGGAGAGGTGACCGTCTAAAATCTGAGCAGCCTGTCTGAGATCCGTATTTCCGTCAAACTCAAAGTGGACGCTGCCTTTCGGAAGCTCCAAGAAACGATCCAGCATAGGCAGCCATTTGCCATCGGCGTGGATGATACATTTATAGTCGGCCTCATGGAAGGCTAAAATCATCTGCTTAAGATATGGGTAAGAAAATTCATCGAATATATCAGGCGAAATAACCGATGCATCACTTCTCATGGCGTACATATGCATTCTCTTAATCGGATTCTTTTTGTTTCTCTTAAGCTGAGTTTTTATAATAATCGGAGTTTCCTTATCCAAAATCTGTTTAATCATATCAGGCTCATCGTAAAGGTCCATTATAAATTCACCAAAGGATCTTATAAGAGAGAGCTGATCGAAAAGAGGGAAGAAGGTGGATCCGGAAATAGGCTCAACCCCCAAAGGTCTGAAAGTCTTAACCAGTTCCGCACCTTTTTTTCCCATATTTATAAAGGTTTTAATAACCTGAAATTTACTCATAGGTGGGTTTTGAATACGGCAGGTATAGTCCATAAACCACTTATCCCAACCTTTTTCTATGATTTTTTTGTAATCGTCTTCTTCAATGTTGATTGTTTCAACAAACTGAAAAAGGTCGTCATCACCAAGTTCCTTGCCCGGATAATTGGCAGGAAGCCCTTCGCCGAATACGATTGTGGCAGGGTCTGCCGGATTCATGGCATCGGGATATCCAAAGTCGTCAAATACTTTTTTTACACAATTAAAGTAAACTCTGTGGTCCGCAAAGATTTCTTTTTGTGTTTTGCCTGCATAGCGGCCCGCCCAAGTAATAAGCTGAGGGTAAATAGGGATGTCCCCACGGTCCTTAACGGGAACACAATCAAACATAGCGCCGAGTCTTTCAATAGAATTGTTATACATGAAATCACCTTTCTGCAGGTACGGCCTGCCATAAAATTTGTTTGCGGACATTGAGTGCATATTCCGCTTTTCTTAATTTAATGTTAACAAGACCGATTCGCTATGTAAAATAACCCGTTAGGATATATGTATAACAAAATGGAATATATTTCAAACGAAATGTATTCCATATCTGAATAGAAATTCTATATACTTTTAATAATGCGATTTAGTGCATCGCTGCAATTTAGAGGATTCCAAACCATAACCAAGCCGTTTGGATAATCTTTTAGTTCAACCTTTCTTATGTGCTCGTCGTCCAAAGGAACCAAACTGTCTGCAAGCACAACACCGTTATCCATCATAAGGTTGATTTTAAATGACATTTCGTTGTCGATATAGCAGGATATTTTAGGAGAAAAGCCTGCTTTGTTGCATATGTCATCAAGAAGGTTTACATAATCTCTGTCTTTTTCCGGAGAAAAAGCAACGAAGCTTTCATTCTTGAAATCCTTAAGAGTTGGATTTTTCATCTTATAAACAGGGGATGAATCCGGTACAAATATTGCAAGGCATGAGCTTACAATCTCAATCCATTTAAAATTAAAGCCCTTTAGTTTGGGCAGTATATGTTTTGAAACAACAATTGCATCCATATCTCCCGAAATAAGCTTATCCACCAAAACCGCCATATTGTTTGATTCGGTATGAAATGTTATATCATCAAAGTTGCTTCTGATTTGTTTGAGGCGTTTAAGGCCCGGATCGTTATTGGCAATACAAAGACTGCTAATTCCGATGGTGACCTTGGAATGTCTGCCTTCTTGCAAAATATGGGCGGTTTCGATAGAATCTTCCAACTGGAAAAGTAAGTTTTTAAACTTATTATATAGTTCTCGCCCCGCAGGGGTAAGCTTTAATTTTCCTCTGTTTCTTACAAAGAGTATTATGTTTAATTCACGCTCCAAATGCTGGATAGTCTTTGTTATCATTGGTTGAGTAACAAAAAGACTTTCCGCTGCGGAGGTAAAGTTTCCGCATTCGGCAGCGGTTATGAATATTTGAATTTGACTTAGTTTAATGTTTTTTAAATCTATGGATTTCATATTATTCAATATTATGCATTGGTTTCATGGCTACAAATTTATATTAACATTGTATTATTTCTTTGTCCATTTTATAAAATTCCGGCATAAGATAAATGGCATGATTGAGTGGACATCCTTGATGGCAGGTGCTATTATGGGTAAAGTAGATGGGATATTGTTTACAGGCAAAATCGGCAAAAAATAAAAAGGAAAAGTAAAAATATGTCAAGAGATGTTTATGAAGAAAAAATAGTTTTTGATGAGAAACAGTGTGATTCGTATAAAAACGGTACGATAGGCGATCTTGCCCGTTACATGGAGGCGGCAACGAGAAAGCACGTTGAGGAGCTTGGTATAGATACCATTAAGCTTGTGGAAAACGGAACACTTTGGGTTATTTGCTGGTCGCAGATTAATATTAATCGCATGCCAAAACAGGATGAGACCATAACTTTAAAAAGCTGGCCGGGAGCTATCAAATACGGCTTGCTTACAAGACGTTTTAAATTTATGGATGAAGCGGGCAATACACTTGTGGAAGTATCATCAACCTTTACCATAATTGATGAAAAAACAAGGAGTCAAACGGATATACCGGAAGATATTAAGGCAATTCCGGTGGTTAAGTTTGATGATGATATGCCGATTCCGAAGCTTAGTATGAATTTTCCGGATAATCTCGATTCTTCATTTAAACACGAAGTTAAAGATTTTGAAATTGACATTAACGGCCATGTTAACAATGCGTTTTATCTTGAATGGGCCTATTCGGCTTTGGGAGAAAAATACATCAACGAACATCCCGTTAAATCCATTTGGATTGAGTATAGCCATGAAATAAGGGGCGGAAATACGGTTGACATAAAATACAAACTTGAAGAAGGTGCCCTTTATTTAAGAGGATTTGTGGAAGGCGAAAAAGCATACTCTGTAAAAATCGAATTATAGAATAATTTTTTTAAGAAATAAAATGCCATAGTTATATTAGACACTAAATTATCACAATTTAAAGTGTAGATTTGGAAAATGCTTTTTGTTATAATAAAAAAAGATTTAGTGTTCAGGAGGTATAACTATGGCATGTTTTGTTGCACCTGCG
>CACZQX010000062.1 GCA_902783445.1 uncultured Lachnospiraceae bacterium | reverse complement strand
TAACAACATTCAAACCGATGCCGATTCCATAGAAGTTATAGGCACAGTATTTCCTGTAATATTCTTTGTGGTAGCAATACTTATAAGTCTTACCACAATAACAAGAATGGTTGATGAAGACAGAGGGCTTATCGGTACCTACAAGGCCATTGGTTTTACCGACAGAGAAATCAGAAGAAAATTTATCTTGTATTCAGCAATGGCAGGCATTATCGGAGCTGTAATAGGTACGATTTTGGCATATATCGTATTTCCGATATTCCTTTCGAGCGTATTTGGCATAATGTATCTCCTGCCTGACTTTATATTGACATTCGTTCCTACATACGGATTCGGAGGACCGATTGTTTTTGCGGGAGGCATTGTACTTGCAACGGTTTTGGCTTGCAGAAGCGAACTTTCCAAAATGCCCGCAACCCTTATGCGCCCTAAAACACCGAAGGCAGGTTCAAGAGTGCTTTTGGAGCGTATTCCGGCCATTTGGAGCCGCATGTCATTCCTAAATAAAGTAACGGCAAGAAACCTTTTCAGATATAAGAAAAGAATGCTTATGACAATACTCGGCATTGCAGGTTGTACGGCACTTTTGCTATTTGGCTTTGCAATCAGAGATTCGGTAACGGACCTTGTGCCGCGCCAGTACGAAGAAACCTTCAAATATGATGCTCTCATGGTGGGAACAAGTGACGACAACGAAAAGCTTTTATCATATATTGAGGATGAAGATGTCGATTCTTATGTAAACTTCTTAATGACTCAGGCCAAATTAAAGGGAGAGTCCGGTGAGGAGATTTCCGTTCAGATAGTGGCAGTGCCGGATAAAGAAGAATTTGACGAATATGTGGGCATGAAGGACAGAAATTTAGAAGATTTAAGCCTGGAAGACGACGAAATCTTCGTAACTCAAAACGCATCGGTTATTGTTGGCTTTGAAGAGGGAGAAGAAGTAAATCTTCAGCTTCTTGATATGAAAGATGCGGATTTGGAAGTAAATCACATTATTAAAAACTATCTTGGAAATTATGTTTACATGACCAAGGAAACCTACGAAAAACATTTTGGAGAATATAAAGCAAACGCATTTTATATTAACTTGTCCGACAGTGTTGAAAATCATGCGGATTGGGCAAAAACCATGGATAAGAACGAAGGCGTAATAAGCTGTTCGTCGGTTCAGGGCATGAAGGATGATTTTTCACAGGCATTTATCATTCTTAACATTGTTGTTTATGTTGTTATAGGAATGAGTGCTGCTTTGGCATTTGTTGTATTGTTTACTCTTTCCACCACCAATATTTCCGAGCGCGAAAGAGAACTTGCAACCATCAAAGTTCTGGGATTTTATGATGGAGAAGTGCATGCATATGTTAACAAAGAAACCATTATTCTAACTTTGATAGGTATAGCAATCGGCATGCCTTTGGGCAAATTTTTCGGATCTACAATTACGTCGGTTCTTTTGTTACCGTCAATTTATTTTGAATCGTCGTTACATGTTGTAAGTTTCCTTTTATCGGCGGTTTTATCCTTTGTTTTTGCTATTGCCGTAAACTTTATAACGGACAGATCCTTAAACAAAATCGACCCGATAGAGGCCCTTAAGAGCGTGGAATAGAAGACTTTGAAAATTTTTATTTGAAATTGCCGCTTTTGTTCTGATATAATGAAGAATAGAAGAAGAGGTGCGAAATGAAACTTTCGAAAGAAGATCAAAAGAAACTGCGTTGTAAGATAAACGATTATGTCGTTTATAAAAGATACGGAATATGTCAGGTTGAGGATATTCGTTATGAAAAGCTTATTGATGACGAAAAGCTTTGCTATGTCCTCAATCCCCTTTACGAGAATAAATCAAAAGTATTTTTGATGGTTGATTCTCCGGCGGCAAAGGATTCCATGCATCCGGTTCTCACAAAAGAAGAAATCGACAAAACCATCGAAGAGACGGAAAAATTGGACGAAACATGGGTTACGGATGCCAAGAAACGTCAGCAGCAGTTTGAACAGATATTGTCAGGCGGAGACAGAGTGGAGATACTTTGGATTGTAAAGATTTTGGGCATGCATAAAGCAAAAACCGAAAAAGAAGGTAAAAAGTTTTATGCAAGCGACGAAAGGATATTCAGCCGCGCAACAAAAATGATAACGGAAGAATTCGCTTTTGTTCTGGATATCAAGCCGTCGGAAGTTGTGCCTTACATATTGAAAAAAATAGAAAAATAGTATATTATGTAAACATAATATAAACCTTAGGAATAATGCACAGGCATCATCGTTATTCGATGATCAAAGAAAGGAGAATTGGTATGGCTATTACATCGGTTAATAACAATGACTCTTTTGCAATTCCAAATGACAAAAACATCGAACGCAAGGATGTAAAAGATAATCGCGTAGAAGAAAGAAGACAGGAAAGAGCAGAAACTAGCGATTATTACGAAAAAGCGGTTGTATTACAAGACAAGGATGGAGTTGTAACAAGAACCGGCGCTAAGGAAAGCACAAGACCGGAAGAT
>CACZQX010000061.1 GCA_902783445.1 uncultured Lachnospiraceae bacterium | reverse complement strand
TGGGAGACTCAAAAGAAAGAGCAGGCGGCAAAACGCAAGCAAGAAAACGATCTTAAAAAAGTCGAAGAACAAATAGATAATTTGGAACAGAAAAAGAAAGAATTGAATCTTGAACTTGAAAATCCCGCTATAGCCACAAATACGGCGGAATTAACGAGAATAACAAAAGAAATAAACGATATTGACGGCGAACTTGAAATATTAATCGAAAAATGGGAAGAGCTGGCTTGAAGAAGTACGTGAAAAATTTAACAATATTTGTTTGACAATAAATGCCAAACTACCTATAATTAAGCTAGTGGTTGATTTTATGCATTTTTCAAATGTTAAATCATTAAGTTAAAGACAGATTATTTTTATCTGAAGAAAGGTAATGGACCTTTAAGGTCAATAAGGTAATATTAGTGGCGGTTAAAATGATTTCAAAAGCGGTTATCAGCAGGCTTCCGAGATACTACAGATATCTTGGCGAGCTTATTGAAAACGGAGTTGAGAGAATTTCGTCTGATGACTTGAGCAGAATGATGAATGTAACTGCATCTCAGATTCGTCAGGATTTAAACAATTTTGGCGGATTCGGACAACAAGGTTACGGCTATAATGTTAAGTTCTTGTATGGAGAAATTGCAAAAATATTGGGCGTGGAAAAGACTCACAATGTTGTGGTTGTGGGTGCCGGTAATTTGGGACATGCAATTTGCAAATATCAAGGATTTATAAAACGCGGATTTAATATGTTGGGCATTTTTGACGTTAACCCACAGCTTATCGGAAAAAGCGTTGGGGAACTTGAAATCTTGCCTTTAAACGAATTAAAAGATTTTATAGCAGAAGAAAATGTTGATATTGTTGCTTTGACAACTCCTAAAGAAGCTGTGGACAATGTGGTTGAAATATGCGAAGAATCGGGAATCAGAGCAATATGGAACTTTACACCGGTGGACTTAAAGACAAGCCCGAGCATTTTGGTTGAAAATGTTCACTTATCCGACAGTCTCCTCACACTATCCTACAATCTCAAAAACAGTAGGAACGATCGCATGGAATGATTATAGGAATAGGAACCGACATAATTAAAATAGAACGTATCAAAAAAGCCTGTGAAAGAGAGGCTTTTTTGCGTCATGTATATACACAAAAAGAAAAAGAAATTTGTAAATCACCTGCAATGTTTGCAGGTAATTTTGCTGTAAAAGAGGCAGTTTCCAAAACTTTCGGGACGGGACTTGCTTTTAAGGTAAATGAGATTGAGGTTTTGCGCGATGAGAAGGGAAAACCTTATGTGGAGTTACATGGGAAAGCAAAAGAAATCGCAGATGAAAAAGCTATTAAAAGCATTTTTGTTTCCATATCCGATGAGGATGATTTGGCGGTTGCTTTTGCCGTAGCGGAGGGTTAATGAACAAGTTAGTTATTGCACAGGAAATTAAAAATGTTGACGATTATTCCATAAACAAGCTGAAAATACCTTCATTGGTATTAATGGAGCGTGCGGCTTATTCAGTATTTGAGGTCTTGAAAGAAAAAGAACTTTTAAGTTTTAACAAAAGGCCAAAAATACTTATTCTTTGCGGAATGGGCAATAACGGTGCCGACGGAGTGGCACTGGCAAGAATTATAGCCTGCGACGAATTACCATCCGAGGTTAACATAATGCTTATAGGGGACGTGGAGACCGCATCGGATGAAATGTTATCACAGCTTGAAATGGCCAGAAATATAGGTCTTTCCTTTGTGGATTGTGATGACAATATAAATGCCGTAAGGGGTTATGACATTATAATCGACGGCATATTCGGAATCGGTCTGAAACGCGATATCGAAGGCATTCAAAGAAAAATAATCGAAAATGTCAATGCCGTGGATGCGTTTAAAGTTGCAATAGACATTCCTTCGGGTTTGTGCGCCGATACGGGTGCCATAAGAGGAGTTGCCCTTAAGTGCGATATTACCGTAACTTTCGGTCCCGTTAAAGCGGGGCTTACGGTTTATAACGGCCTTACAATAACAGATGCCACCATGTGCAGCTTGATTGGTCATCCTTTGCCGGCTTTTTATGAAAATGACTATGTCAAAGATAAACAAAGAAATGATGCTTATCAGGAGCTTGCCTTTGTAACCGAGGCGGATATGCAAAACATTCCGATAAGAAAACGCTATTCAAACAAGGGCGATTTCGGAAAAATATTGGTGGTTGCGGGCAGCAATAAAGTTTACGGAGCGGCGCATCTTTGCGCAAAAGCCGCATATAAAACCGGAGCGGGATTGGTAAAAGTTTTAAGCGATAAGGAAAACAAACTTGCCATTGAGCAGACCATCCCTGAAGCTTTGATAGAAACATATGACAGCGAGAAATTGTTGTCTCTTTCCGGCAGTCTTAAGGAACTTGAAGAGTCAATAAAGGACAATATCGCTTGGGCCGATATAGTATCTGTGGGCTCGGGCATAGGAACCGGAAAAATTTCCGACTTTATTTTCAGAAATGTTTTGAAATATGCAAGGCAGTTTAATAAACAGCTTATTATTGATGCCGACGGCATTAATCTGATGGCGGAAGACGATACTCTTTTAATGGGTCTCAAAAGCCTTGAAAAACCGGCTATATTAACACCTCATCTTAAAGAGATGGAAAGAATAAGCGGTAAAAAAATTGAAGAAATCAGAAATAACTTGTTTGGAAGCGTAGAGGAATTCGTTAGAAAATACGGAGTAATCTGCGTTCTTAAAGATGCCTCCACTCTTATTTCCAAGAAAGGTTTTACGGCGGTCAGCCTTCGAGGCAATTCTTCCATGGCAAAAGGAGGAAGCGGTGATGTGCTTGCGGGAATAATCGCCGGTATGAATGCCTTAATGCCGGATTCTTTTTATGCGACGGCCCTGGCGGTATTTATCCACGGATATGCGGGTGAGCTGGCATCGAGAAGACGAGGTATGCACTCAAGTTTGGCATCGGATATTGTAGATAATATAGAAAATGTTATAATGTTAAATATTGCCGGACGAACGGACGAAGAATTTAAGGAAAACCTTGCGGGACAAATCGATTATATAAACAATCAGATTGTTGATATAATGAAGTCCTTGGGCTTGGAGGAATAGATAATGAATCTTGATAAATATTTCAGACTTAGAGCCGATATAGACTTGGATTGTATTTACGGCAATTTGCAGCGATTGAAAGCAAATGTGAAGCCGGGAACCAAGCTTGCGGCGGTGGTTAAAACCGACGGTTACGGACACGGAGCCGTTCCCATTGCGATTCATTGTGCGGATTTGGTTGATTTTTATGCTGTGGCTACAATTGACGAAGCCAGCGATCTTAGATTTTACAATGTAAGCCAGCCGATTCTTATTATCGGATATTCCCATTATTCGAGAAACGAAGAAGCCATTGAAAACGATATAAGACTTACGGCATTTAATTTTGATATAGCAAAACGCATAAGCGATGCGGCTGTTGCTATTGATAAATGCGCCAAAATTCACATAAAAATAGATACGGGAATGGGCAGAATAGGTTTCGTTCCCACAGATGAGTCCATTGAAGAAATAGTAAAAATTTCCAAGCTTCCCATGATTGAAATCGAGGGAATATTCACTCATTTTTACGAGTCGGACGGTTTGGACAAAACACCGGCAATAAAGCAGTACAATATATTCGTGGACTTTATTAAAAAGCTTGAAGCCAAAGGAATTGATATAGCCATAAAACACTGTTCCAACAGTGCGGCACTTATAGAGCTTCCGGAATTTGCAATGAATATGGTGCGCTCCGGAATTGCAACATACGGTCTTTGGCCATCAAAAGATGTTGACAAAGACAAGGTTAAACTTGTTCCGGCTCTTTCATTGAAAAGTCATATAGTGCATTTGAAAACAATAAATGCGGGAGACACCGTAAGCTACGGCGCGACTTATGTTGCTGATCATCCCGTAAAAGTTGCCACAATTCCAATCGGATACGGAGACGGTTATCCGAGAAGCCTTTCAAACAAAGGCAGTGTTATTATCAGAGGAAAAAGAGCGCCGATTATCGGGCGCGTGTGCATGGATCAGCTGATGGTTGATGTATCGGATATTGATGATGTGGACTTTTTCGATGAAGTAACACTTATCGGAAAAGACGGCAATGAAGAAATCACTTTCGAAGAACTGGAAGAAATTTCGGGTATCTTAAACTACGAGCTTGCTTGTGATTTGAGTAAGAGAATACCGAGAGTTTACTACAAAAACGGCCGAATCGTCGGCACTAAAGAAGCATTTCAGACAGGTGATTATCAAAGCTGGAGAAGATAAGTCTAAAGTCTTGATAAATCGCTTGTTTTCTGATATATTGTAACTTGCGTTGCTGTTAGAAAATAGCAGTTGACATAATTTTAAGGAGAAGA
>CACZQX010000060.1 GCA_902783445.1 uncultured Lachnospiraceae bacterium | reverse complement strand
TATCGACGGCGAGGATTACTATCTCGACCTGCTTTTCTATCACCGCAAACTCCATCGTTTGATTGCTATTGACCTCAAACTCGGCAGTTTCAAAGCGCAGTACAAAGGACAGATGGAGTTATACCTGCGATGGTTGGAGAAATACGAAATGCAACCGGGTGAAGAAACACCGCTTGGATTGTTACTCTGTACGGAAGGAAACGACGAGCAGATCAGTTTGCTGCAATTAGACAAATCTGGAATCCGCGTTGCGCAGTATCTCACCGAATTGCCCTCGAAGGAAGTCCTTCTGCGCCAATTGCAAAAATCCATTGAAGCAGCAAAAGATAATTATTAACTATGATTTACCTGCATCGGTACTCAACCGCCGATTAACAAATGAAAAACTATATCGCAAGGTTGTAAGTTTGTTTACACCATTAAAACAGGAATATACATACTTCTATATCGTCTATGCAAAAAGTGAATTTTGACAAAATAGAGGTTAATCAAGATTGGGCATTTGACAATGTCCGTTCTACTGAGCAATGGACACATGGCTACCATCGTTACCCTGCAAAATTTCTTCCTAACGTCGTTAAGAAGATTATTGAAGACTATGCTCCTGATTGTGAGGTAATAGCCGATCTGTTCGCCGGATGCGGCACTACACTCGTAGAGGCAAAGATCCATGGCAAGGTATCTGTTGGAACAGATATCAATCCTGTTGCACAGATGATCACAAAGGTTAAAACGACTCCTCTTGCGCCCGAACAATTGCAAGACGCCTATGATTCGCTGATTGAGAATTTCGATAGATTTGTTGAAGAAGATTTTGCTACGATACAAAAACACGAGAGAATTGATTATTGGTTCGAGTCAAAGCATAAAGCCCAAATTGCTTTCTTATACAAGACCGTAGCTGACATGGAGACGAATGAAAAAATAAAGGCTTTTTTCTATGTCTGCATCTCTCACATTTTAAAGAATTGTTCTCGTTGGCTTCAATCTAGTACAAAGCCTCAAATAGACCCTGTTAAAAAGATCCCTGATCCTTTTGACGAATTCATTCGTCATTGTCAGAAGATGATTAAGAGTAATAATGAGTTTTACACAAAACTATCAGAGGAAGGACATTTGAACACACCATGCAATATCTTTTTGGAGGATGCACGACATACATCAATTCCATCAGAAAGCGTCGATATGATTATTACATCGCCGCCTTATGTAACATCATATGAGTATGCCGACATACATCAGCTCACGGGTTACTGGATGGAATATATTACCGATATACATGAGTTCAGAAAACAATTTATAGGAACATCATATTCGGGGAATAAGTCTTTGGAAGTTAATGGCAGTACACAAGCACAGGAAATTGTAGATGCACTGGCGCAAGGTGGCAAGCATATTGCACAAGATGTGGCTCAGTATTTCAATGACATGTGTGATGTGGCTAAAGAGATGCATCGGATTCTCAAATCTGGCGGATATGCATGTATTGTTATAGGCAATACCAAAATTAAAGAAGTGCAAGTCCGTTCGGCAGAAGTCTTTTATGAATTCTTGCAAGATACAGGTTTAAGCGAGGTTTCTGTTATCAAGAGAAGTATCCCTTATAAGTTGATGCCTACTCTCAGAGACAAGACCACGGGAAAGTTTACAAAATTGGACAATCCCAATTGTAACAAAGTATATCCCAACGAGTATATAATCATTATGCAAAAAAATAAGGACAAATGAAACATTCTTTCAAAATACGCCCTTATGCTCGTTTACTCACAATGCTAGGTGAGCAATTAATTACTAACGAGCAAATCGCTTTAGCTGAGTTAATAAAAAATGCCTATGATGCGGATGCTGATTGGGTAAAGATAAGTTTTGAAAACTTTGAAACTGTCAAAGACCAAGACGAATTCAAGTTAACTCCCCAATCTAAAATCATTATTGAGGATAATGGTTGCGGAATGGATTTGAATACTATTGAACATAGTTGGATGAATCCAGCAACCCCTAATAAAAAGTCTAAAGATAATGAGGTTCGCAAGACTCCAAAGAAGAAAAGAATTATTCAGGGAGAAAAAGGTATTGGACGTTTTGCAATATTGAAACTAGGTCGGGATATTAAGATAATCACTCGTCCAGAAGGAAGCGGCAAAGAATACTTTGTTAATTATGATTTATCGTTATATGACGATGATTTTCTCACAAAAGAAGGCAAACAAGAAGATTTGTATATTGACGATATAAAAATTGCTGTAACAGAAAGAGAACCTCAAACAATCATTGACAGAACCGTTACAGTAAACAGTCAGCAATTTGACAATAACAATAACCATGGGACAAGAATTGAGATAACTAATTTGAAAGGTTCATGGTCTGAAAAGAAAATAGATGAAGTTGGAGAAGAATCACAAAAATTAGAGTCAATTTTTGATAAAATCACAAACAAAACAAGTCTTACCCAAATAGAGGTTGGATTTGAATTTAATGGAGAAAGAAAAATCTTTTCTAAAACAGCGATTAAAAAATTAGCAACTTTATTAGACTACTCTTCTGTTCTCAAAATAACAGATGGTCAATATGACGAACAGGAAGGAGTTTTTACTTATAAGTTGAACGGCATTCCTTTCAAATTGCCTTTGAGTGACGCACAAATAGCAGGATTGTCCTACTTTCAAAAAAGATTTATTGGAAACAAAGATTTGTTTGGCAACCCTATCATAAAAAAAACCACATGCGGGGATTTCAAATTTAATTTCTTCGTTTTTGATTTTACCGCAGATAAAGAGACACCTTACTATTTAGACAAGACCGAAAAAGAACGAATAAAAAACCATAGAATCTATTTATATCGGGATGGTATCCGTGTAGCTCCGTATGGCAATCCAGACAACGATTGGCTTCAAATTGACAAGCAACGTGGTATTGGGCGTGCCGGAGATTATTTAAGCAATGATCAAGTTGTAGGATTCGTAGATATTTCTAAACACGGAAATCCAAGATTAAAAGACAAAACGAATCGCGAAGGTCTTATTGAAGAAGGAAAAGCAACTCAGGAATTTATAGGTTTGATACATTCTTTCTTACTATTCATACGGCAACATCCTTACAAACAATATCAGGAACGAGTCAAGCAACAGAAAGAACAAAAAAATGCGAAACTTCGCGTTGTTGAAAATAAGTTTGTTTCCCTACAGGAAGCCATTAAGGGAAATGATGCTGCTGAAGCTATCTGTAAGGAATTAATTGTCTCCTATAAAACCGAGCAAGCATTCTACGAAAACAGGTTAGATAATACTGAAGATTTGGCTGCTGTAGGCTTATCTGTAGAAACTGCCTCACACGATATGTCTATGATGTTAAACAAAGGAATAGATGCCGTTGACAAACTAATTGAAGACATTGAAGGCGGATTGTTAACGGATGATCAAAT
>CACZQX010000059.1 GCA_902783445.1 uncultured Lachnospiraceae bacterium | reverse complement strand
TTGTCCGCCCGGCCACTGGTCCGGACCGAATAACATCGGACAGTTTTCGATTGCCAGCTTAACGTTTAACTCTTCGGCAAGTTTGATGATAGGAGGCCAAACTTCCTTAACAAGCTCTAAGTTTTCTTCAACCGTTTTTGTTTGGTCTCTTCCGATGAATGTTGTAACCATTCCAACGCCTAATTTTGCACTTGCTTTAATTACGTTTTTCAAATGTTCAACCGCTGCGTTTCTTTTTTCAAGATCTCCGTCCATGGTGTTCGGATAAAATGCAAGGGATGAAATCTCCACATTTTTTTCTTTGCAATAATCCTTGATGTGATTTGCATATGCATCGTCTTCCAATGCCCTTTCGGCATCAACGTGAGTTACGCCCGCATATCTGCGCTCTGCTTTGCCCATAGGCCAGCTTGCAACTTCTACGCACTCGAAACCATTTGCACTTGCAAAATCAATCATCTCTTCAAAAGAATATTCTTCCATTATTGCGCTGACGAATCCTAATTTCACGTTCTTTCCTCCTCTTTGAACTAATTAATAAAACTCCTTATCAAAAATTATAGTTTTTTATAAAAGCTAAAATAATTATTTTCTTAGTCCTAGATTGTTACGATTTTATATTTTATAAAGATAAACAAAAATAGAGAGAGCAAAAATCATCATGTGATTTTTGCTCTCTCCTAATATAATCCCTTATAGTTTAAAGCAAATAATATTTTGCATTTAGTCTATTGTTATACTCTCAAGAATTGCTGTTACTACATCGCTTGTTTCGTCAATCTCACCCGATGCAAACGCAAATGTCACAACAATTGTTTGGTCTGCATTGTTAAATGTTGCAATAGGAACACCAAGCGATTCGCCCGTATATCCTTCCCATGTTTCACCATTTACCTGAATGCTTGTGTCTTCAACATTATCATAAAAATCTTTTGAATCCATATAAATGGTGTTTTCATCATAATAGTAGATGTTTACGGAATCAGCCGAAAACAGTTTTGTTAAATCTTCAATATCATCCGTTCTGTAGAACTGTAATCTTGTATCGTCGATTTCATCGTCATCCGAGAAAATATCTGTTACAGGGCTGTTTGACCAACCATCAGGGCAAATTGCGCTGATTTTGCCTGTATCGATTACTTCGCCTTTTACACCGCCGTCTCCTGAGCCGCCTTTATCGCAAGCTACAAGAGAAAAAGCAAATACAAAGCAAAGGATTATAGGTAATACTCTTTTAATAAACTTCATTCTTTTTGTCCTCCTGTCAAATACCAAATTCCGGGATTATCTGTTCTTTAATGTTAGCAAGTTAAGGCTTAATTTACACTATCAAAAAGTATAGTATGCTATTTGACTTTTAATTTTTGAGTTGTACAATAATATGAGAATATTTTTAATGAAATTTACTGCACTGTCAGCCATAATAAGCTGATATTCAAATACGGAGGTTATATATGAAGAAAATCTTACTCACCGGCGGAGGCACCGCGGGACATGTTACCCCAAACATTGCGCTTTTGCCGGGACTTAAAGAAAGAGCTTATGAAATAAAGTATGTGGGTTCCTATGACGGAATCGAAAAAAATCTTATAAAATCCCAAGGAATCGAATATGTTGGCATATCATCGGGTAAGCTAAGACGCTATCTTTCCAAAGAAAACCTAACGGATATCGCTAAAGTTTTTAAGGGAATAAAGGAAGCAAAGCAAGTAATAAAAGATTACAAGCCGGACGTTGTTTTTTCAAAGGGCGGTTTTGTAAGCGTTCCCGTTGTTTTGGCTGCCAAAAAATATAAAGTTCCCGTTATTATCCACGAGTCGGATATGACACCGGGTCTTGCAAACAAAATAGCCATTCCGAGAGCGACATATGTTTGCCACAATTTCCCGGAAACCGCAGATTACCTTCCAAAGGGCAAGGCTGTTTACACAGGTTCCCCAATCAGAGCGGAGTTGCTTGACGGCGATCGTGAAATCGGTCTTGAATTTTGCTGCTTTGACGACAAAAAGCCCGTTATTTTAATCATCGGCGGAAGTTTGGGCGCCGGCGCCATTAACGACATGGTAAGAAAAAGCCTTGATAAACTGCTGCCAAACTTCAATATATGTCATTTATGCGGTAAAGGAAAATTGGACGAAAGCTTGGTGGGCACTCCGGGCTATGTTCAATACGAATATATAAGCAAGGAACTTAAAGATTTGTTTGCTATGGCGGATGTTATTATATCCAGAGCCGGAGCCAATGCAATTTTCGAATTTCTTGCAATCAAAAAACCAAGTATATTGATTCCGCTTCCCGCATCACAAAGCAGGGGCGACCAGATATTAAATGCCAAATCCTTTGAAAAACAAGGCTTTGCCAAAGTTATAGACGAAGACGACTTAAGCGTAAATGTGCTTGTAAAGGCCGTTAATGAAGTATACGAAAATCGTGAGGATTATGTTAAGGCAATAGAAGATGCGCCTATTAACAACGCGGTTGATAAAATTCTTAATCTTATAGATAAGCTGGCATCAAAATAAATGGGAGGTTTTTGTTTTGGCAGAAGCTAAATTAAACAAATTCGGAAATATGGTATGCCAATGCGGCAGCCACAATATAGATTGCAAAACGGTATTTTCGGGCATCGGCTACCGCAGCATGAAAGGCATGGGCTACGACTACGAGCTCATTATGTTTTGCAAAGACTGTAAAAAAGAATATATTATAGGTTATTTAAACGATAAAGAGGCCTTTAGTGAACCTAAAGACCTCTGATATCCTCTGCCATTTTTTTAAGTTCTTCGGCATCTGCTTCCTTAGGTGCCCAAAGTTTTAAGGCATTGTCGCCTTTATATCTCGGGATCAAATGCATGTGAAAATGGAAAACCGTCTGTCCGGCGCATTCTTCGTTGTTTTGAATGATGTTAAAGCCGTCGCATTTAAAATAGTCTTTCATTTTTACAGACATTTTGTGGGCTAATTTAAAAACTTTTCCCGCTGTTTCTTCCTCAATATCGTATAAATTTCTGAAATGATTCTTCGGCAATATAAGAGCATGTCCCTTTGTAGCCGGGGAAAGATCGAATATTACTCTAAAATCATCATCTTCAAAAAGCGTATTTGAAGGAATCTCTCCGTTAGCTATTTTACAAAAAATACAGTTGTCGTCTTTCATTTTTTGACCTCTCCTTATTATTTAAAACTTAAAAAGCTGATCCAACATTCTGATACCGTTAAAGTTACCCTTTGCCTTCATCTCGCCGCTGTTAAAAGCATGTTGAAATGTAAGTTTACCATGAACTATATCATCCAAAGTATCTTTTGAAAGTCTCATGATAATATCGGCCGGATGCTTTTCGTATCTGCATTCGATAACTTTGTTTTCAATATAGATATAGAGAAATTTCTTTTCGTCCTCTATTTCTATCTGATAGTCGGCGGTATAATTGCCCGTAGGTTTAAAATTGTTTAAGAAGAAAGGAACAAATCCTTTGTTATCGGAATTGGCTTGCGTTTCAAGCATTCCTTTAAACATACTTGTGAGTTCTTCTATATCTTCTTTTTGAGTCTTAACGTAATCATCATCGGAAACATATTTTGAAAGCTGGTCGCTTTCTTCCGGTGTAAGATGAACAGACTCTCTGATTGCGGATTTTTTGATGCTGTTGCTTGTTGGAAGCACAACTCTTTTTTGAGATATATATCTGTAAAGGTTTTCCGTTTCGGCTTCGATTATTTTCGTATATCCTTCGTTTAAATCAAAGCCCAAAGCATCTTTAACATAAGCCGCAATACTGCCGCATACGTTTCCGCCAATCAGCTCCCAAGAAGTCTTTAGATGGTTTAAAGCCTCTTGTTCACCGTAAGTTGTGGCAATAACAACAGGCAGCATATATATGCTTTTTAGGCGTTCTTTATCACCGTATAACCAGCAAGCATCAAGAAATTGCTGCATAAATCCGCCTATGCCGAACCATTCAACATTTACCGCCAGAATACAACCGTTTGCTTCCTTTAATGTCTGAGGAAGAGTTGCTATTGCATTTTTGGTCTCGTAAAGATTGTATCTTGCTACATTAACATTTAATTCTTCCAGTACTTTTTCGATTTTTTCAATAACATTAAGTGTGGGATCTTCTATAAGACCTCTGCCACCATAGTAGATATTGATGTTCATTGCTTAACCTTTCCTCCCCAAAAATGATATTCGCCCTTTAGTGGGAATAAGCGTAATTGCAAGCACAACTCCAAGAATAAATCCCATAACATGAGCAACCACATCTATTCCCGGCGTTGCGTAATTATCGTAGAATATCAAAGCGATAATAATAATATATCTGAAATCAAATTTTCCTCTGGGCTTAGTTTTAAATATTACAACCGCAAAGGCGCCGATAAGTCCAAAAATCGCACCGCTTGCTCCCGCGCTGATAACCTGCTCGTTGTTGAAATAATAGTAAAAGCAGGAAACTATGCTTGCGCCTATACCCGTAAGGAAATATGTTATAAACAACCATTTTGTTCCTATAAGCTTTTCGAGCTGCGATCCCACAATTATCAAACTTATAAGATTGTTTATAAGATGAAGGGAGCCGAAATGAAGGAACATACAGGTTACAAGTCTGTATACCTCCCCTTTGTTTATGATATAGTCCGCATAGGCGGCGCCGTGGTCCAGCATAAACTGTAAATCCCCTGTGGAACCGATTAGGCTGAATATTATAAACACAAGGGCATTGGCAATCATAAGTGAAACCGTTGCAAAAGGAAAATTTCTTTTTGCTTCTATCTTTGCTTCTTTTTTAAGTCTGTCTTGCTCTACAAAGATAGCATTTATCAAGTTTTTCATTCCCAGATAGTCGTCAGGTTGGTTTTCAAAAACGATAATACGCTTAACCAACATATCCACAATCCAAAAATTGATGTTTGATTCGGCAATATGTCTGTCTCTGTCCATGTTGTCGGACAGTACCAAAAAAAACACCTCAACATCCGTAATATTCTTTATTAAATAGTGATTAATAACTCTTTCTTTGTATTCTTCCAGTTGCTCACCGCTTACTTCGTTTCCGTAAAAATTTTCCACAAAAACGACGATTTGCACTTTACCGCCCTTCTCCCTTACAAGGGAAAGGCAGTATTTCGGCGGCTCTTCTCTGAATTTTAAAAAGCCCTGAGCGAAAAAGGAAAGAGTCAGACTTGTTAAAAATTCCATATTATCTCGGATCAAACTGCTCAAAAATAATTACTGCATCATCTCTTTCGGCAATTTCTTGTTCTTCCTTAGATTTTATTGTCCAGTTAAATTCAATAACATGATAAAGACCCTTGCAAAGCCTTAAGCTTAGAGCGTTTCTGTCCGCGAAAGCATAGGCTATAAAATCCGGTCTTGCAAGGAAGTTAAGCAAAAGCTGCTTAACCGTGGTGTCGATAATCGGTGAGATATTTTCGCCGTGTTTTATAAGTCTGCCCGCAAGCTGACCTTTGACTACCCTCGGTCTGTTGGAATTAATCCACATCAAAATACGGGGATCGAAGGATTCTATCATATAAGGACCTTTATATTTATCAAGAAGCTTAAAAGTTCTTACGCAAAGCTTCTTATACATGTTAAACGAAGGTTTGAGTTCGATAAGAAGAGGAACTTGCCCGTCAACAAGTTTTAAAACATTTTCAAGATA
>CACZQX010000058.1 GCA_902783445.1 uncultured Lachnospiraceae bacterium | reverse complement strand
CTTAACGGATTTGAAGTAACTCCGGGAGGCGACGATCAAATAGGCGAATATACCTTCTCTTTCCATCCGGGCAACTTCCATTTGGGCGCGGAATTCAGAGCGGTTGAAAATGATGTTGAAATCAATTCTGACGAAGTTTACGGCGGCGCCATCGACCTTGCGGCGGATGAAAGCGCAATTGATATCGGTACCGTAAAATTGGAAGTTGAAGATACTGTAGTTCCTGCAGCACAGGCAGATGACTTTACAGAGAAAGCAGATGAAGGCGGATATGAAATCAATAATTATCTGGATATTTCATTATTCAACACAGTTTACAAAGGTGGTCAAACCGACGAACAAGGTCATCTTCTAACATGGGATACCCAAATTGATAAGCTTGATAAACCTGCAACCGTGGCCCTTGCCCTTGAAGAAAATATGGCAGGTAAGGAAGTTGTAATCATCCACGAAATACACGATGGAGATAGAATCGTTGATTACGAAACAATCCCATGCGAGTATAACGAAGAATACAACGCAGTCATATTCGAAACCGACGGATTCTCTAACTACGCAATAGCAAGCAAGGATTTGGCTGAATACACCGTGGTAGACGAATCCACAGGCATCGTGCTCAACTTCACAGATGGTGAAGGAAATGAATATGAATCTGAAATCTTTGATATTCTCACATTGACGGCAGATCAAATGGCAGCCCTGGGTATAAGCGTTGCAGAGTACGAAGAAGCATTACAGATAATAAAGAGCGAAACTGCAGAGTATGGCACAGTGCTCAAGGTATTATCAATCGATGTACACAACATTACACGCGGTATTGACTATACAGGCAAGGTTAACATAAAAATACCAATAAGCGACGACCTGAAACAATACAACGTATTTAAGATGATTTACATTGATGTAGAAAACGGCTTTACAGCAGGCGATGTTGTAGAACTCAAAGTCGAAGGCAACTACCTGGTAGGCACTCTTCCACACTTAAGCTTCTACGCCCTTGTTGGCAGCTACGTAGAGCCAAGCCCACAAACCGGTGACTTTATGAGCACTTTCGTAATGCTCTTTGCAATCGGTGGTGGAACAATCACTACAACGGTTGTAATAAAGAAACGTCGCTTAACAGACAAATAACAGCTTTTACGCCTACAGGCTTAAGTTAAAAAAGGCGAAAAATATGACAATATCCGACAAACTATACAAAATCTTAATAGACGGCGGTTCTTGGAAGACTATTCTCGGCGGTCTTTGGGTAACCGTAAAGATTTCTTTGTTTTCACTTATAATAGGCACAGCTTTAGGTGCATTTATTTGCTTGCTCAGAACCGGGAAAAACCCGGTTTTGAGAGGCATTGCAACCGTTTATATTGCCGTACTTCGCGGCACTCCCGTGCTTATGTTGCTTCTTTTATTGTACTACGGTGTCTTTGCCAGAACCGGGCTTGCTCCGGTAACCGTGGCAATAGTTACATTTTCACTTAATGTATCGGCACACGTGGCGGAGCTTTTGCGCGCCGCTGTGGAAGCATCAGACAAAGGTCAGGCAGAAGCCGCAAGAACACTTGGTTTTTCGGCATGGGATGCGTTTCGTCTCATTACTCTGCCCCAGGTACTTAAAGTTGCAAAACCGGTATATCAATCCACCGTTGTAAATTTAATTCAATGGACCAGTGTGGTGGGCTATGTAACAATAACGGACTTAACCCGCGTTATTAACAATACGGCTTCAAGAACCATGCAGCCCCTTCTTACCATTATCATAGGTATGTTGATTTACCTGGGACTTTCTTATATTGTCTACGGCATATTTGCCCTTACGGACAGACATAAAAAGAAAGGGGGTGGAACCGAATGAATCTGATTGAAGTTAAAGGACTCTACAAATCCTTCGGGGATTTAAAGGTTCTTGAAGATGTAAATTTAGAGGTGGCACAGGGCGAGCGAATAGCTATTATCGGCGGTAGCGGATGCGGCAAAAGCGTTTTCCTCCGCTCTCTTGAACTTCTTCACAAGCCTGACAAGGGCCGGATTTTCATAGACGGTGAAGAAATCACAGCCAAAGGCGCAGGGGTTGATAAGATCAGGCGCAGCATGGGTATGGTTTACCAGAAGTTCCACCTGTTCTCGGAAATGGACGTAATGAACAACCTTTGTCTTGCACCTGTAAGGCTTAAGGGCATGTCCAGGAAAGATGCGGAAGAAAAGGCACTTGAGCTTTTAGGACAGGTAGGTTTAACCGCAAGAGCCCATGCAATGCCACATGAGCTTTCCGGCGGCCAGCAGCAGCGTATAGCCATTTGCCGTTGCCTTATGATGGAGCCAAAGGTTCTGCTCTTTGATGAGCCAACCAGTGCCCTTGACCCTACTATGGTAGGCGAAGTGCTGGCGGTTATCAGGATGCTTGCAAAACGCGACATGACCATGATAATCGTAACTCACGAAATGAACTTTGCAAGAGATGTTGCCACCAGGGTCCTCTTCCTTGCGGACCGGGGCATCTACGAACAAGGTACACCAAGCGAAATATTCGATAATCCAAAGCGTGAAAAAACCATTGCTTTTATTAAAAAAATAAAATATTTCAGCTATGAAATAGACAAACACGGTTTTGACCTGATGCAACTTCAGGGCGGTATCCAAAACTTTGGTGAAAAATACGGGTTAGATTTAAAGATAATCTACCGCCTGCAAATATGTTGTGAGGAACTATTATTTGAAATGTTAGACCACTGCTACGAGAAAAACGAACCGACAGATATACAGCTTTCCGTCTCATTTGCGGAATCCGACAAATCTACGGAAATCGAGTTAACCTGTGGAGGCAAACAGTTCAACCCGTTCACTCAGGACGACGATGGACTGGGGGTAACCATTCTTAAGCAGATGGCTAAGCATATAGACTACGATTGGGAGGAGAATCGCAGTCACATAAGTGTAACTTTGTAACCACATTAAGAAAATGGAGGTAATAATTAATGAGGAGAAAGATTATTAAAACCATGTCGTTGATTGTAGTACTTGTACTACTCTTCACCCTTTGCGCCTGTGGCAATTCAGGCAGCGATAGCACATCCGACAGCGGCGATTCGGAAAATACAAGACCAGCGCTTAACATCGGTGTTCTTACTATGTTGAACTTAACGGAAGAAGAAACAGAAGACCTTGTTGCGGCTACAGTCGTTGCTAACAGAACTCTTCGCAGAGACTTTATTGAAAGCACACGAGGCGAAGATGAAACTCGACCGACCCGTGATGCAAGCGAACGTCCAACCAATGAAGACGGAACACCTGTAAGAAGAGGTCCTGAAATCAATGTTACATTCTATGATTCATTGGATTCAATGCTTATGGCACTTAACGCAGGCGACATTACTTCAATGTCCGTTTACTTAAGCACAGCAAATTATCTTTGCGCAACAAATGAAGATCTTGTTATCAACAACAGCAACATAGATGAGACTGTTGATAATGCATACTCAAGAATTGTAACAAGAGGTATCTTATCAAACAGTTTTTCATTCTTGATGCTTGATAGCAACACCGCTTTAAGAGATGAATTCAATACTGCAATCCAGGCAATGAAGGATGACGGAACAATGCAGACACTTATAGCCGAACAAATAGATGCATATAAGAGCGGTGACGCAATTAAAGCCGTAAGTCTTCCACAGATTGTCGGTGCGGATACAATCAAAGTTGCCGTTACCGGATCATTACCTCCGATGGACTACGTTGCAGCCGACGGTTCACCTGCAGGTTTTAACACGGCAGTACTTGCGGAAATCAGCCAACGTATAGGTAAAAACATCGAAATCGTAGTTGTTGACAGTATCGGTCGTGCCGCTGCTTTATCAAGCGGTACGGTTGACGTTGTTTTCTGGACACGTACAAGTGATATTGCAAATAATTTAGCAAGCGACGATACAGCAATGGATCGAGTAACACAAGCAAAAGCCGATATGAACGACAGAGAACTCAGAGCTCTTGAAAGAATCGATTCTCTTATCGATTTCAAGGATTTCGGTAAGCTTGATATGCCTGAAGGTACTATCATAACAAGCTCATACTTCACAGATAGAATTGTTCAGGTTACAACCAAAGAAAATAAAGAAAAACAGGATGCCGAGCGCGAATCAAGAAGAGCCGAACGTGAGTCGGAACGCGCAGCACAAGCTGAAACAGATAAATAAATCCAAGTAAAAATCAGGCGGCACTTCT
>CACZQX010000057.1 GCA_902783445.1 uncultured Lachnospiraceae bacterium | reverse complement strand
CGGCTCTTCGCGGTGACATTTTCATTTTGAATGAATATATTCGCCAGTTAAAATCACTTGGAATATATGATAATACTTCAATTATAGTGACGGCTGATCATGGAAATCAGAATGAAAATGAAGACTTGGTGCTTCATCAGCCGGCATGCTGCATTATGCTTCTAAAACAGACAGGAGCAGACTCGGAAAGGCCTCTGCAGATTTCAGATGCGCATATAAGCCATGAAGATTTATTTGCAACAGTGCTTGAGGAATTCAGAATAGAAGCGGCTGATATGTATTCTTTGCCGCTTTATGAACATGAAGATGATTATGACAGGGTTCGCACCTACTATTATACAGCTCAGCGATCCTGGGGAGACGGGGAAGTGTCGCTTAAAGAGTATAGGATTTCAGGAGATGCGAGGAATTTTTCGA
This sequence comes from uncultured Lachnospiraceae bacterium, assembly GCA_902783445.1. Classification (GTDB taxonomy): domain Bacteria; phylum Bacillota; class Clostridia; order Lachnospirales; family Lachnospiraceae; genus RUG12871. The sequence goes on along the minus strand of CACZQX010000057.1, from coordinate 1,710 downwards.
ATTGGTCACTTACTGGAAATGAATGGGATATCCGTTATTCGCAGAATGCAATTTCAAAAAACAAATAAAGACATAGAATCTCCACATGCAAAGCATGGAAGAATGGCTTTATTAACTTTTTTCTAATTCGGGCTGTTTATGAGAGAAGCTATATCCTTGAGCAGGAAATGAAATAGCCAAAGATAAAAACAGAGGGATTGTTACAGTAAGACCATAAACATATTGATATAGACAACACGGAGCGGCAGTGGCTGTTATCCAGAGAGCAGCGAGGATAAAAATCGGGGTGGCCACTTGAAGCTGGCCTTTTAATAATAATAAGGTAAATGAGAAGATAAACAATATAACCATGAATCCGATACTATAAAGAGGCGACAGTAAGGAATTATTAGAGAGATATATATGCAGATTTATTAAAAACACACGCAATGATTCTGTGCGGTCACTTTGACTAAGACCAAAATCATTCTCATGAATATATACGGAAATACTGGAGTATTCTTTGTCCGGATCCCAAAAACCTTGTGTGTGGAGAAGAAAAGCATCCAGATAAGTTCTCGGATATTTCATTCCAATTTTTATCCACGATTTTATATATCGGGAGGGGTTCTTGTCGAATACTTCTGAAAGGAAAATACCGTTACCCTTTATAGGATCAGAATTGTCCGGCAGATAATGATTCGCAAGATTATCATAGTCGGGAATAACTTCCTGCAAGATAATAAAATCTTTAGATTTTAAGTCCGGGTTCTCTTTGGAAACTACTCTCGCAATCATCTGGAGGGGAAGCCCGAGTATTTCACCTGATGCAGTTTTTTTAGCACCGACAACATCGAAAAGAATAAAAAAATATGAATTGACAAGCAAAAGCGTTACTATAAAAGCGATTATCAATCTCTTTGATTTCTTCAGATTAAAAACAATAAGCAGAATAAAACCTATAACAAAAGCATAATAGCCGTTGTTTCTTACAGTACAGAAAAGAAATGAAAGAACAATAAGTATGAACAAGCTGGAGATTCTTTTTGAAAATTTGCTTGAGGAGTAGCTTCCCCGGAGCTCCTTAATCAAGGTGATCATGAACAGCAAGGTAATATCAGCGAAGGGTACATCTTTATACATTGTAACTGAATAAAAGCCGTTGATTGTATAAAAAGCATAAAACAGGACAGAAAAAACAAGTAAGAAACGGGATACAGACAGTTTGAGCATGAAAGTGATAGAATAAGAAAAAACCAGTGAAGTCACAAGCATTTGAGTTATAATGTATATAATTACTCCGTGTTTTACGCTTCCGAAGAACAACCCAGGCAGCAGACAAATTCTGATCATGATCTGATGAATAACCGGATGGTGATTACTTAGAGGCGAAAGGCCAAGCTGTTGACGTATTTCCCCTAAGGAGTCTGAAGTGAGATTTCCGGGAAAGCATGCGACAAAATAAGGAAGCCAGCAGAGCAAGAAAACGAAAGACAGAATAAGCGTTAGTTTTATTGAATATATTTTTGGGGAATCAGATGTGATAGTTTTTTCCCAGTTGTTGAGAAAAAAAGAAAAAATGCCTGTCAGCGAGTAAAAAAAGAAAACCGCAAGTCCGACAGAGCAAAGTAAAACCCGCAGATCAAAATAAACAGCTCCATTCATATTAAGCTGATAGCTTAAGAATACCATTATAGTGAATAATAAACACAGGGTTGCTGCTGAGATAAT
>CACZQX010000056.1 GCA_902783445.1 uncultured Lachnospiraceae bacterium | reverse complement strand
AAGTATAACTTCTACCGTTCCGTTTACACCGTAATTTGCACTGTTAAGCGTAAGGTCAAAGTTTGATGCATTCTCCCATTGCTGACCGGTATACCGCTTGTACTCGTCAGCCCTGAATTTATCAACCTTTCTTACAAGTTTTTTTACCTGATTAATTGTTAGTTCCGGATGAATATTCGAAATTCTTCTTACTCTTTGTTCAAAAGGCGCCGACACAAAAATACTTATATGCGGAATTCTTGCATTTGTAAGAATAAAGTTTGCGCATCTGCCCATGATTACAAAGCTTTCGCGTTTTGCCATTTCAATAATCAGCTCGCTTTGGTTAAAGAACATTGCATCCGCTCTCGGAAGTCCATGGAAACGTTTAAAATCGCTGGCCATCCGCTTAAGTGAGAATTTTTCATCGTCAAAAGCCTTGCCTGCATATACGCTTGTATCGGCAGCATCGCTTCTTACAAGTGTTCCGTCTTCCATTTCCTTTGTATTGGTTACCTCCAATCGTTTGGAAACCTCATTGAATATTTCAACATCATAGTAGTTTATATTAAGTTCGTTCGCCAAAGAAAAGCCGATTTCGCTTCCGCAACTACCGTGAGTTCTTCCAACCGTAATGATTTTATTCTCCATAAGCTCAAAGCGCTTGTTAATGGGCATTGCAATAATACCGGTACGACTTGCATCCAAAATATCCACACGGGTATAATTATCAGCGATACTTTTGGTAAGCCCCATTATTGCAAGATATTCGCCTCTGATATGTGCATACTCTTTCTCGGAAACATTCTTTAATGTCTTTGCCATATTTACAATAAGAGCCATCTCATCGCGAAGCACATGATCTGTATTTTGCGATGCCAAAAGATTTTGTATATAGCGAATATTTCTTTCTTTGTCGCCATTATACACTCTTCCCAAAGATGAACCTGTCTTTTTGTAAACCTCCGCATCCAGGTTATATATGCGCTCTGCGGTTGTTCTTAATAATTCTTCATCAATTTTAATTGCCATAACCGCTACCCCCTAAGAAAGAATATAAGCATATCGAGGAAGAATACCGGAAGCAAAAATCTTACGGACCACCATAGGTATCCGAAGAAGGATGGCATTCTTACACCGTTTTCATCCGATAATGCTTTAACCATAAAGTTCGGCGCATTACCGATATATGTATTTGCACCCATAAACACGGCACCGCTGGATATTGCCATAAGCATGGTTTGCGGTATCATACCAACCGTTGTGGCAACACCGGATGAAAAGCTCATGGCGCCGGCCGTTGTAAGGAATACAAGGTAGGTTGGCGTGTTATCAAGGAAACTTGAAAGCGCACCGGTTACCCAGAACATTTCCGCAGGCTGCGAAAGGCCAAGCGAGCCTCCCACGTTTTTAAGAATCATAAGTGCAGGCTGCATGGTTATAAAGATACCGATGAAAAGCACCGCAACTTCTTTGATTGCTCCCCAGGTAAAGTGGTTTGATTCTCTGATTTCTCTCTTTGTTGTCTTGAAAGACAAAAATGCCGCAAGCAAAATAATCACAACTTCAATAAGGGATGTTATAGGGAATGATACTTCGCCGAAAATGTGGATTCCGAGCACTTCTCCGTTAGCATCCTGGAACATTGGAAGCTTTGGAAGCGCTCCGCTTAAAATAACGGCGCCGATAATCATTACTATAAATATAATGTTATGAAGTCCCTTAAATGTAACGCTTGCACCCGCTTTGCTGATATCGGGGCGGTTGCCGCTTGCAATATCTTTAAGATAGTATTTTCTGTCAAGGAAATAGAAGATTGTTAAAAGCACAACCATATTTACTATCAATATCGGCAAGAGGTTAAGACTCCATGCAAAAGGAACACCTCTTGAAAAGCCCATGAGAAGAGGTGGATCCCCGATAGGTGTAAGGCATCCGCCGATATTTGATACTAAAAATATGAAAAAAATCATGATATGCGCACGGTTTTTTCTCCATGCGTTCATTTTGATAATCGGACGTACCATAAGCATACTGGAACCCGTTGTTCCGATAACACTGGAAAGAAGGGTACCAACAACAAGAAGTAAAATATTTACTCTGGGAGAGCCTGCCAAATCGCCCTCCATGGTAATATTACCCGCTACACAGTAAAGTCCGAACAATAAGACTATAAATGTTAAGTAATCATTAAACAGGCACTCCAAAACAGTCTCGCCCATGGCGCCTGTTCCGTACATTACGGCAAATGGTACTATAAATAAAATACACCAAGCTATAACCACCTTAAGCTGATGTTTTTCCCACCATTGTGGTTTTATAAGCGGCATAACCGCTATACAAAGAAGTAGTCCCGCAAATGGTATGCAAAGCCACAAAGGCATTGATGATAATTCTTCAGCACTCATTTTTATATCTCCCAACCAAATCTTGTCAAATACTTAAATGTCAATTTCCCCCTGTTTGCACACATTTAAATCTTACTCACATCATTTATCATAATGATTTTATATATAATACTCCTTTTATTTTAAAAGTCAACCTTTAATCAAATGTCCCATGTTTCATGGGTTCTGCGTATGTTTGAATCCACAAACTTGTTGTATCCCAGCCACTGCATTCCTTTATCTTCTTTCGCATTAAAGGCTTCGCTTATGGTTTGAATCTTGGCATCGGTATTGTCGGCAAAGCTAAGAGCTATAGCCTCCACAAGAGACGGTTTTTTAGGCGATCCGAACTCAAGCTCACCGTGATGAGCCACAACGCAGTGCTTTAACTCACTTGCCAAAACTTTTGGAAAGCCTTCTATTTTGGAAATGTTTTCGTTTATCATTTCCACTCCGATTACAATATGACCGAGAAGATTTCCGTCATCGGTGTAGTCATTTTCCGGAAACTCCGAAAGCTCTTTTGTTTTGCCTATATCGTGAAGCATCGCAGCAACTATAAGCAAGTCCCTGTTTAAAATAGGATAAATGCTGCTGAAATAATCGCAGATTTTTGTTACGGCCAATGTATGCTGCAAAAGCCCTCCTATAAAACTATGATGAACGGTTTTTGCCGCCGAATGCGCTATAAACGACTTCTTTAAGTTCTCATCATCAACAAAAAAGCTTTTAAGAAGCTTCTTTAAATAGTCATTCTTCACACTTTCCACAAGCTTCATAAGCTCTCCGTACATATCATCCGTATCTTTTTCACTGACAGGGAAGAACTCCTTAACATCTATTTCTTCCGGGTTAATTACTCTTATGGATTCCGCGCTTATTTGCAAGGCACCGTTAAAGGATGCCACTCTTCCCGTAATTTCAATGTAATCTTTTGCTTCGAAATCTCTTATTCCCGGAGAGTTAATCTCCCAAACCTTTACATCTATATTGCCCGTTTTATCCTGTACCGAAACGTTGTAATACTCTTTTCCGTTTTTTGTAAGTGCAGTATTTTTTTGTTTGCAAAGATATACCGAACTTACTCTCTGTCCATCTTTTAAATCTTTTATAAAAGTCATCAAAATCCTCTTTCCGATTAAAAAAACAATTATTTCATAATGCCTTATGCTCATAATATTGTAGCTCAAAAGGTTGAATATTTCAAATGATATAGTATCATTAATATATGAACGAAAAAGTTTTAAAAACCCTAGAATATAATAAAATACTTTCAATGCTTGCCGAACACGCATCTTCCGATATGGGAAAAGCTCGCATTTCGGCTCTTTTGCCCCAAACGGATATGGATTTGGTTAATAAAGCTCAAACAAACACAAGCGATGCTTTAAGTCGAATTTTTAAGTCCGGCTCTCTTTCTTTTACGGGCCTTACAGACCCAAAAGAAGCAGTCAAAAGGCTTGATATCGGTTCTGTTCTCGGCATTCATGATTTACTTTTGATAAGCCGACTCCTGACTGTTTGCTCAAATGCAAAGGCCTATGACAACAAAGAGATACAGGATTCTCTTTCTCCTTATTTCGACGGACTTGAGCCTTTGTCCGATTTAAACAAGGAGATTAAAAGATGCATTTTATCGGAAGATGAAATAAGTGATGATGCCAGCGTTAATCTTAGGGATATCCGCCGAAAGATAAAGGTCACAAATGACCGCATTCATACCGAGTTAAATCAAATGATATCTTCCCAGGCCGGTCGAGGCTATTTGCAAGATGCCATTATTACCATGCGAAACGGCAGATACTGCGTTCCCGTAAAAAGCGAACATCGTAGCGATGTTCCGGGCATGATACACGACCAGTCTCAAAGCGGTTCCACCGTTTTTATAGAGCCCATGGCCGTTGTGAAGCTAAACAATCAACTCCGTGAATTGGCAAGCGAAGAAGCCGATGAAATTCAAAAAATCTTAAGTAATTTAAGTGAACTTGCGGCCGAACAAAGTCCGCTTCTTATTAATGATGCCGAACTTTTGTCGGAGCTTGATTTTATATTTGCCAAGGCTTCCTTTGCAAAATCGTTGAAAGCTTCAAAGCCTGTTTTTAACAACGAAGGAATTATAGAAATCAAAAAAGGAAGACATCCTCTTATTGAAAGCAATCATGTTGTACCGATTGACATTCATCTCGGGGATGATTTTTCCATGCTTATCGTTACGGGTCCAAATACCGGCGGAAAGACCGTTTGCATTAAGACTGTGGGACTTTTTTGCTTAATGGGACAAGCAGGCCTTCATATACCTGCTGACGAAAACTCAAAGCTTTCCGTTTTTAACGAAGTTTTTGCCGATATTGGCGACGAGCAAAGTATCGAAATGAACTTAAGTACTTTCTCGTCTCATATGACCAATATCGTAAATATTTTGGGAAAAGCCGATGAAAATTCCCTTGTCCTTTTTGATGAGTTGTGTTCGGGAACCGATCCTACGGAAGGAGCGGCTCTGGCAATTTCCATTCTTTCTCACCTGAAAGCAATCGGTGCAAGGGTTATGGCCACAACCCACTATTCAGAATTAAAACTTTTTGCCTTGCAAACAAAAGGTGTTGAAAACGCATGTTGCGAATTCGACCTTGAAAGCCTGCGCCCGACCTATCGCTTACTTATTGGTGTTCCGGGCAAAAGTAACGCTTTTGCGATTTCCAAAAAATTGGGGCTTTCGGATTATATAATCGAAGAAGCAAAGAAAAAGCTTGATTCTGACGACTTGGCTTTTGAGGACCTTTTGAACGATTTGGAAAAAAGCCGTATTGCTTTGGAAAACGAAAAAGCAGAACTTGAAAAATACAAAGAAGAAGCCAAAGTTTTAAAAGAAAAACTTCATGCTAAAAATGAAAACATCGACGAAAGAAAAGAAAAAATCATAAGAAAAGCCAGCGAAGAGGCAAGAGAAATTTTAGAGGAAGCAAAAGAGCTTGCCGACGAAACCATAAAAAATATCAACAAGTACGGCAAAGCTTCCAACAGCGCCGCAGCGGAAAAAGAACGCAGCCGCCTCAGAGAACAGCTTAAAAAGGCAAACTCCAATCTGGGACTAAAAAAAGACAAGAAAAAAGGCGGGCACAAAACAAGCGACTTCCATCTTGGGGATTCCATAAAGGTTTTAAGCATGAATCTTACGGGTACCGTCAATTCCCTTCCGGATGCAAAGGGATATCTTATGGTACAAATGGGAATTTTAAAATCAAAGGTTCACTACAGCGACCTTTTGATTATTGATGAACCGAGCATAAACGATAAGAATCTTAACAAAACCGGCGCGGGAAAAATAAAAATGTCAAAATCCATGTCCGTTAAATCGGAAATCAATCTTTTGGGTATGACCGGTGACGAAGCGGTGTCCGCTTTGGATAAGTATTTAGACGATGCAATCATGGCTCATCTAAGTTCCGTAAGAATTGTGCACGGAAAGGGAACCGGCGCGTTAAGAAACGCAGTTCACGCCTATTTAAAGAAACAAAAAAACCTAAGCTACCGCTTGGGAAATTTCGGTGAAGGAGATGCAGGCGTAACTATTGTGGAATTTAAATAAATGTGATAAAATTACTTTGATGTATTTTTACGGGTTGACGTAGGTTAAATGTAAAAAAAAGGGGACTTAATTTATGGCAAACAAACAGAGGGTATTGATTGTCGATGATGATGCCAGCATCTCAGAATTAATTTCAATCTATTTAACAAAAGAATGTTATGAAACGAAGATTGTTCACGATGGTGAATCAGCTGTAGCCGAATACAAAAGCTATAGTCCTGATTTAATTTTGCTTGACTTAATGTTACCGGGAATCGACGGTTACGAAGTATGCAGAACCATCAGAAAAGAATCTGCGGTGCCTATTATCATGTTATCGGCAAAAGTAGAAACTTTTGACAAGGTATTGGGTCTTGAACTCGGAGCGGATGATTATATAATCAAGCCTTTCGATGCCAAAGAGCTTATTGCTCGTGTCAAAGCAGTTTTGCGTCGTTCAAAACCGGCTGCTGAACCGACAGTGGCAAAGAGCGACGACATTATTTCATATCCTGATTTAGTCATAAATATCAAGAATTATTCCGTTACCTATAAAGGTGAACGCCTAGAGATGGCCCCTAAAGAACTTGAATTATTGAATTTCCTCGCTTCATCCCCTAATCAAGTTTTTACCCGTGAACAACTGCTTGATCAGATTTGGGGATACGAATATATTGGTGACACACGTACAGTTGATGTTCACATTAAGAGAATTCGCGAAAAGCTTGCTGATAGTGACTATTGGGCTTTGTCCACCGTATGGGGTATCGGTTATAAATTCGAAAAAAAGTAAACGAATTTATGAGGTAGCCTATGAGGAACTCTTTACACGCTAAGTTTATGCTCTCTTATGTAACCACCGGTGTTTTTTCGGTTATTGTTATTTTATTGGTTACACATTTTTTTGATATCAACTACATTGTTGAACACAGTGGAAGTTTGACTCTATACATTCTATGTGTTTTCATTTTTCTTTACATAGTTTCATTTTTCATTTTGTTTTTTATATTCCAGGTATTGTTAAAACCAATCGACAAGCTTTCAGACCACTCTAAAAGTGTTGCAAGCGGCGACTTTTCCGCTTTGGATGAATATGATGCGAAAGTCGTAAGTTCTTCTTTTCGAAGTCTTTCAGATGCCATTAATTCCATGGGCATGGAACTTAAAGAAAAGGAAGAAGATGAGCGTGCTTTTTTAAAAAATCTTTCTCATGATTTCAGAACACCTCTCACATCAATAAAAGGTTATATTGAAGCCATGGCAGACGGTACCATACCCGTAAGCGAGCATGAAAAATACTTACGCATCGTCTTAAAAGAAACCGATGTTTTGAATAATCTTGCCACCAGCCTTACGGATTTTAACAAATGGTCCCGTTTCGAAAACGAAATCGACTTAAAAGAAATTGATATTAACAGCATAATTACGGGTGTTATCTATAACACGAAGGATTTACATTCCAACATAAGCTTGAATATTCAAAGCGTTTTTTGCGAAGAAAAATCCATTGTGTATGCAGACGAACCGAAGATTATCAAAGTCCTTAACAGCCTTATTGAAAATGCAATACGCTTTTCTCCGAACAATACGGAAATTACAATTTCCACGAAAAAAGAAAAAGACAAGCTTTATGTTTCCGTTGCCGATAAAGGAATGGGAATTTCTGAAGACGAAAAAGACAAAATTTTTGATAAATTTTACAAAAGCGATAAATCAAGAGGTTTGGAGAAACAAGGTATCGGTCTCGGACTTGCGATAGTTAAAGATATTATTATAGCTCACGGCGAAACAATAGAAGTTGAAAGCGCTTTAAACGAAGGCTCTGTCTTCACTTTTTCGTTAAAACTTGTTTAGGTATGTTTTTTGATGATTTTGTTGTATAATAGTTTTACTTGTTTTTAAAACAACAAAATCAAAACACTATTTAAAGAGGTTTTAAATGTTTAACATAGTTTTACACGAGCCGGAGATTCCGGCCAACACGGGAAATATAGGAAGAACCTGCGTTGCAACGGGTACAAAATTGCATCTTATTCGTCCCCTTGGTTTTAAGATTAACGAAAAGGCTCTTAAAAGAGCCGGTCTTGACTATTGGGACAAATTGGATGTAAGCATTTATGACTCTTACAAGGACTTTCTTGAAAAGAATCCCGGTGCAAAAATATATTATGCAACTACAAAAGCACCTAACAAATATACTGATGTAAGTTTTGAAGACGGTGCTTTTATTATGTTCGGCAAAGAAAGTGCGGGTATCCCGGAGGATATACTTTACGAAAACAAAGAGACTTGCATCCGCATTCCCATGAATGAGGAGATTCGATCTCTTAACCTTTCCAACTCCGCCGCCATCGTTTTATATGAAGCTTTAAGGCAAACAGGCTTTAAGCATATGCAATTGGACGGAAAGCTTCGCACTCACGAGTGGTAAATTTATGAAAGGACACTTATTATAAGCTTAAGAATATGTCGAAAATATCAGTTATAGTTCCATTTTACAATGTTGAAAAAACAATCAGCTCATGCTTAAGAAACCTGGCATGGCAGACTCATGAAGATATCGAAATCATTTTGGTAAACAATGCTTCGACAGACCATTCTGCCGATATCGCCAAGGATTGCGCAAATACTTTTCCGGATAAGATGAGGGTAATCGACTTGGAAGAAAACAAGGGTGTCGGTGCCGCAAAAAATGCCGGTCTTAAAGAAGCAAGCGGTGATTATATTGTTTTTGTTGATAATGACGGTGTTTTGGAAACCACAATGGTTGAGAAAATGTTTGATGTTGCAACAAAACAAAACTGCGATATGGTGGAAGGCACCGCCTATATTCCGGGCATTAACATGTTGATGCTTCAAACACCCCTTGACTGTGTAGGCAAGTTGGATGCAGACAAAAAAGCCACACTCATTGCCAGAGGCGGACTTTTTACCACAAGGCTTTTCAAAAAAGAATTATTCGATGGAATAACTTTCAGAGAGAATGTTATTCATGAAGACAGCGAAAATCTTATAAAAGTTATTTTAAAAGCAGACTCCGTTGGCGTTACAAACGATATTGTTTTTAAATATAACTCAGGCGCGGCTTACTCTAAAGCTTCCAACGATCCTCTTAATATTCACAAGTCATTGTCAGATGCCATGACGGTTATAAATGAAGAGTTTTTAAAAAGCGAAATCATCAAAGATGACAAAATTAAAGAAGCCATCACTTTCCAGCTTATGCAGCACTATATTGATGCGATGTTTAACGTCCACAATTCAAACGGACGCTTTACATCAAAAACAATCAAATTCTATCAGGATGAGTTAAAACAGCTTAAGAAAAAACTCTCCCTACCGGCTGTAGAAGACAACGAATTCGCAAAGCAAAAATTCTCAGCCAAAGACAAAGAGCTTTATACAAAATAAAGAAAGAAGCCAAGGCTTCTTTCTTTTTTTGCGTATATTAATATTTACAATTATTTGTAATTAAGCCGGCACTTCTTCAAACTGCGAATTGTAAAGTTCCGCATAGAATCCGCCTTTTGCAAGAAGTTCTTCGTGAGATCCCTGTTCAACAACATCGCCTTCCTTCATAACAATAATAACATCGGCGTTCTTTATTGTTGAAAGACGATGGGCAATAACAAAGCTCGTTCTGCCTTTCATAAGGTTATCCATTGCAGATTGGATAAGATGCTCTGTTCTTGTATCAACGCTGGATGTAGCTTCATCCAAAATCATTATAGGGTTGTTTGCAAGTATTGCTCTTGCAATTGTAATAAGCTGTTTCTGACCCTGTGAAATGTTTGAAGCTTCTTCATTGATTTCCATGTTGTATCCACCCGGCAAGGTCTTGATAAAGTGGTGTACATGTGCAGCTTTTGCCGCTTCATAAACCTCTTCGTCCGTAGCACTGATGCGACCGTAGCGGATATTTTCCATAATGGTACCCTTAAAGAGCCATGTATCCTGTAAAACCATACCAAAGGCCTCTCTGAGTTCTCCTCTGTTATAGTCTTTGACATTTCTTCCGTCAACCAAGATTTCTCCCGAATTAACATCATAAAATCTCATAAGCAGCTTGACTATTGTAGTCTTTCCCGCACCCGTCGGGCCTACAATGGCTATTTGCTTGCCCGCTTGAACTTCCTGATTGAAGTCTTTGATAACAACTTTATCAGGAGTATATCCAAAGGAAATATGTTTAAATTCAACATGTCCTTTGACATTTTCAATCGGAGCCGGATCTTTAACCGTCTGGTCTTCTTCCTCTTCATCAAGGAATTCAAATACTCGCTCCGCTGCGGCAATCATAGACTGAAGCATTGTAATTACCTGTGCTATCTGCTGAAGCGGCTGGGTAAAGCTTTTTACATATTGTATAAAGGCCTGAATACCACCGATTGTAACGGTTCCGCCCATAGCCAAAAATGCGCCGGCAACAACTACTCCTACATAACCAAGGTTACCTACAAACATCATTATAGGCATCATCATACCGGACATAAATTGCGACTTCCAAGCACTGTCGAATAAAGTGTTGTTGGTTTTGTCAAAAACCGCATTTACATCTTTTTCTTTTCCGAATGCCTTTACAACCGTATGTCCGCCGTATGTCTCCTCTACCTGACCGTTAATATGACCCAAATATTCTTGCTGACGTTTGAAATATTTCTGGCTTTTCTTGATAATAATACCCAAAAGGAAAAGGCTTACGGGTACTATACAAATTGTAATCAAAGCCATGTAAACATTAATCGTAAACATCATTACAGCCACGCCGATCATTGTTGCAATTGATGTAAACAACTGTGTAACGGACTGGTTTAATCCATTACCCAAAGTATCAATATCATTTGTAATTCTTGACAGAACTTCACCTACCGTACGCTTTTCAAAATAGCTTACCGGCATGCGGTTTATTTTTGCGGTTAAGTCTCTTCGTAAGTTGTAACATGTCTTTTGTGTAATGGTAGACATGATAAATCCCATAAAGAACAATACCAAAGCACTTGCCGCATAAATAGCAAGAGTCATAAGCAGGATTGTTCCGATATATCCGAAATCGATTTCACCGGTTCCTTGGATTTTTGCCGTAAGTCCGTCAACCAATCCATCGGTTGCGTGGGACAATACCTTTGGTCCGTTAACGGAAAATATCGTTGCCACAATGGCAAAAATAAGCGCAAATATAAGGCCTACCTTGTAACCACCTAGATATTTTAACAGTTTTCCGACCGTTCCTTTAAAATCTTTTGCTTTTTCACCCGGAGCTCCTATCGGGCCTCTTCCGCCCATAGGTCCGTGTTGTCTTCTTGTGTTTTCAGCCATATTCACACCTCCTTAGGCCAAGCTTTCCGATAATTCTTTTTCAGAAAGCTGACTGCTTGCAATTTGTTTGTAAACTTCACAAGTTTTCATAAGCTCCTTATGCGTTCCTTTTCCGACCATTTTACCTTCATCAAGTACTATAATCTGGTCCGCATAAAGAATGGTGCTTATACGCTGAGCCACTATAAGAACCGTAGACTCTTTAACCTTCGGTCCGAGAGCCGTTCTTAAAGCGACGTCTGTTTTAAAATCAAGAGCGGAGAAACTATCATCGAAAATGTAAATTTTCGGGTTTCTTGCTATTGCTCTTGCAATTGAAAGACGCTGTCTTTGTCCGCCGGAAACATTTGTACCACCTTGAGCTACGGCTGTTTCGTATTTATCCGGCTTTTCATCTATAAATTCCGTAGATTGCGATATACGAGCCGCCTCAAGCATATCCTCTTCGCTTCCCTCCGGAGCACCGTAGAGAATATTCGACTTAATATCACCGGAGAATAACACACCCTTTTGAGGTACATAACCGATTGCTGCTCTTAAACTTTCCTGGCTATATTCACGAATATCCACACCATCGATTGTTATGGCACCTTCAGTTACATCGTAAAATCTCGGTATTAAGTTTACAACGGTGGACTTACCGCTACCGGTAGAGCCGATAAATGCGGTGGTCTGTCCCGGCAATGCTTCAAAATCTATATTTTCTATTACATTTGTATCGGCATCCGGATACATGAAGGAAACATTATCAAATTTAACCTTACCGGTCATGCCGTTTTTATCAAGTATTTTAGCATCTTTTTTGTCTTTGATTGCCACATCTTTATCAAGCACTTCCTGAATACGCTGTGCCGCAACTCCCGCTCTCGGTACAATAATGGCAAGGACTGCAAGCATAAGGAAGGACATAACGATAAGCATTGAATATGTGATAAAGGCTGTCATTGAGCCGACTTCAAGCTGACCGTCGTTAATTTTTCCGGCAGATACCCAAACGATAAGAATCGAAACCGCATACATTACCGTCATCATAAGCGGTAACATACCACTCATTATTCTGTTAACAAAAAGCATAACTTTTGTAAGTTTTTGGTTTTCTTCTTCAAAACGCTCTTCCGCATTTCTT
>CACZQX010000055.1 GCA_902783445.1 uncultured Lachnospiraceae bacterium | reverse complement strand
TATTAATTTTCCGGCCAAGCCTTTCGGCAATATCTTCGAAGGCGACTTCATAAAACTACTCCTGTTTACCAAAATATTCTATACATAACATTGTAAGATCATCAAACTGTTCGGCGCTTCCAACATATTCTCTTACATCTTTTTCCACTGTTTTAAGTATCGTTTCGGCAGATGCATCCTTGGCTTTATTTAAAGCCGTTACCGTTCTTTCCATACCGAAGAGTTTACCGTCTTCATTCATAGCTTCCGGCACGCCGTCAGTATAAACAAACAGCTTTGATCCCGCTTTCATCTGTATTTCGTATTCGGTATATTTCATATTTTTCTTACCACCGATTACAAAACCGTGTTTATCTTTAATAATTTCAAAATTACCATCCGGTTCTTTAAATATCGGATACTCGTGTCCGGCATTGGATGCCGTAAGCAATCCGCTTTTCAAATCCAAGATACCGACCCATACCGTAACAAACATCTTTTCCCTGTTATTGGAACAAATTGAGTTGTTAACTACTTCCAATACCTTGTGAACATCATAATTTGCAACAAGTTGAGTCTGAATCATGGTTTTTGCCATCATCATAAACATAGCCGCAGGAATGCCCTTTCCCGAAACATCCGCTATTACCATGGCAAGTTTATCATCACCCGCAAAGAAGAAATCATAGAAGTCTCCGCCTACTTCTTTTGCAGGAGTCATGCTTGCATAAATGTTAAAATCTTTTCTTTCCGGAAATGCCGGGAATTTGCTCGGCAGCATATCTGCCTGAATACGATTTGCCAAAGCAAGCTCTGTGGTAACCCTTTGCTTTTCGGACATAATGGATACAATGCCGTTTAAATACTTATGTATACTCTCCGAAAAGGCCTCGAAACTTTCCGCAAGAAGCTGTATCTCGTCTCCGGTTTTGTATGATTCATCCATTTCAAATGACATGTTTTCACGAGAAATATCGGATACATACTCGGCCATTTTGCTTATCGGTCTGACACGTTTCTTTGCCGTTTTTCTAACAAGAATAATCGCAATCACAACAATTATTACAAAAGCCCCCAGGACAATAGCGGCCGCTTTTTTAAAGGCTATATTCTGATCCGCTAAGCTTTTTTCGGATAAGGTGTTCATGTCATCCAGCAATTCGTTTGTCGGATGCTTAACTTCGTCAACGGATATAAAACTGATTTGTGCCCATTTACACGAACGCGAATAGCCGTAAGCGGCATAGTAATCTTTACCATCAACCAAAACCCTTGTAACACCGGTTTCACCCGACAATGCCTTATCTATTGCATCTTTAAGTTGCGGATTAACATATTCTCTTATATCTCGGTCCAAATCATCCGAATACATAAGTTCTCCGGAAGTCTTTGAAGAGCAAGCAAGCTGACCTTGATCGCTTATAAGCACTGTAAATCCTGTCTCTCCAAGCTTGCTGTTTTCAAGTGTTTCCCTAATATAGTCGGTTTTTAACGATCCTTGTATAACCGCTTTCAACTCACCGTCCACATATACCGGAACCGCAAAAGCCACTTCATCAAAATCATACAAAAGGCTATGTATCGGATAAAAGATTAATTCACCACGTTCCACGGCACCCGTGTACCAAGGCTGATCGCTTACATCTACCGGTATAATGCTTCCGTCATCAAGTACTTTCTTATCCGACAGTTTGTCCATATCCAAGGCCAAACCTTTCAAACCGGCTACACCTATATCCACGTTAAAATCACTTCTTGTAACAAATTCTTTAAGCATTGGTTCGAGATTTGCAAGACGTTCCATCTCTTCCATAGCTTCAGTAGGGATATTATCATAGCCGATGGAAGACAGGAGCTGTAGTGTTGCCACTCCGGCATTGTCTTTACTCGGAGGATATACCGCTTTTCTTCCGTAATTATCCGGATTCTTATAAATATCTTCTACCTGGTTTTGAAGCATCTTAAGTTCATGCCCTGCTATCCAAAACTCATCATCTACTCGGTCAGTCGCCCATTTAATGCGCACTCGCAAGTTTTCTTCTGCAATTGACATCATGGTTTCTTCCGATTGTGATGCCACAAATTCAAGTTGTTCTTTCTCATCCGATTTAATCAAATTATGTAAACCTGTAAGTTGGACAGCAAAAACAATGAGGTAAGTTAACCCCATGGCAAGTGAAAAAACGATAAAAGCCTTTATCATCTTTCCCGCTATTCCTTTTGTGACGCTTATTGAATGTTTCTTCATGGCTACTCCAATTTTATAATGTTTTCACTTTTAGCCTTATAAACAACCTACTAACTGTTCTTGCTTTTAATAGTTTTCTTTAAAACAAAAAGAATCAGTCTCAAAAAACCGATTCTTTACAATATTTTTCTATATTCAAAATTAACAGTCTCAACAAACTGTAAAACGAATAATAAATTATTAAAACTATCCGCCTTCAAGCTTGAATGCCCAAGCATAGTTCTACTAACCATAAATGCAACCCCCAAAAATGCAAAAACCCCTAATATATATTGCATTTAACAATAATATTCTATCATATTTAGATATTCTTCGCAAATACAAATAGACATAAGAAAGGCGACACTTCAACGAGAAGTGCCGCCCAATAAGCCATTATTGACTATTTGTTTGCAATTGCTTCTTTGATTTTTGCTGTAAGTCCCGGAACAATCTTGTTCAAATCACCTACAATACCGTAATCAGCTACGTCAAAGATTGGAGCGTCTTCATCTTTGTTGATTGCGATAATAAGGTCTGATTCTTCCATACCGGCAACGTGCTGAATAGCACCTGAGATACCGATTGCAAAGTAAACCTGAGGACGAACTGTTTTACCTGTCTGTCCAACCTGAAGGTCTTTTGGTTTCCAGCCTGAATCTACAACCGCACGTGAGCAAGATACTGTACCGCCGATTGCATCTGCAAGATCTTCCAAGATTTTGAAGTTTTCAGGTGAGCCGACACCACGACCGCCTGATACAAGGATTTTTGCATCCATAATATCAACTGTCTGGCTGACAGCCTTAACAACTTCTTTGATATCAACATATTTGCAGTTTCTTTCAAAGCCCGGATTGTATTCAACAATGTTAGCTTCTGCGCCTTTGTTAGGCTCGAGTTTCTGCATAACACCCGGTCTTACAGTAGCCATCTGAGGACGGTTGTAAGGGCAAGCGATAGTAGCGATTGTGTTACCACCGAATGCAGGACGTGTCATGAGTAACTGTTTGTGGAGCTGCTCTTTGCCCGGCTGAGCAACGAGTGGGAAATCACCGATATCAAGTGATGTACAGTCTGCTGTAAGACCTGTCTTAACTCTTGCTGAAACGCAAGGACCAAGGTCACGTCCGATTGCTGTAGCACCAACCAACATGATTTCCGGTTTGAACTCGTTAATAACCGAAGCAAGTGCATGTGTATATGGTTCGGTCATATATGTTTCAAGTGCAGGATCGTCAACAACGATAATTCTGTCTGCACCATATTCTGCCAAAGGTTTTGCAAGATCTTTAACATTATGTCCGAGAAGAACCGCTGTTACTTCTGTATCTAAGTCTTTTGCTAAATCTTTAGCTTTTCCGACTAATTCAAAGGCAATGCTGCCAAGTGTATTATCTACCTGTTGAGCGAATACAAATACGCCTTTGTACTGCTCTCTTAATGCTTTATCCATTTCTGCCATCTTAAATTCACCACTCTTTCCCAATTATATGATATGTTTAGTTAATAATTTGTCCATGATGTAATCTACACCTTCGTCAGGTGAATCAGGAACGATTTTCTCGCCCGCACCTTTACGAACTTTATCGGATGCTTTTGCAATCTTTGTAGGAGAACCGTTAAGACCGAGATCCGAATCATCGATATCTTTAAGGTCTGCTCTGTTCCATGTTGTGATTTCAGCATTGTAAGCATCAAAGATTCCACCCGGAGTCATATAACGTGGATCGTTTAATTCTGCAAGTGCTGTAATAAGACATGGCATCTTAGCTTCGATAATGTGATGTCTGTCTTCATACTGACGTTTAACAATAATCTTATCGCCTTCAACTTTAAGGTCTTCAGCGTAAGAAATTACAGGAATACCAAGGTGTTCTGCAATCTGAGGACCAACCTGAGCAGTATCACCGTCGATAGCCTGACGACCTGTAATGATAAGGTCATAATCCAAGTTTCTTAATGCACCTGAAATTGTTGTTGATGTTGCCCATGTGTCGGCACCACCAAGACATCTATCAGTTACAAGAATACCTTTATCTGCGCCCATTGCCATAGCTTCACGAAGAACTTCTTCGGCTTTTGGAAGACCCATTGTTACTACTGTAACTTCAGCGCCATACTGGTCTTTAAGTCTTAAGGCTGCTTCCAAACCTGCTTTATCATCAGGGTTCATAATTGTAAGCATTGCGCCTCTATCTAATGTACCGTCCGGGTTAAACTTAACGCCACCCTTTGTATCAGGTACCTGTTTTACACATACTACTACTTTCACGGTGAGACCTCCTTATTTAATGATGTTTGCAGAAATAACCATACGCTGAACTTCTGAAGTACCTTCGTAGATTTCTGTAATCTTGGCATCTCTCATCATACGTTCAACATCGTATTCTCTGATATAACCGTAACCACCATGTAACTGTACACATTTTGTTGTAACTTCCATAGCAACTTCAGCTGCGCAAAGTTTAGCCATAGCTGCTTCCAAAGAGTAAACTTTCTGTGTAGCTTTAGCCATTGCAGCTCTGTAAACCATAAGTCTTGCAGCTTCTGTTTTTGTATGAAGGTCTGCCAACTGGAACTGTGTATTCTGGAATTTGGCAATTGATTTACCAAACTGTTTTCTTTCCTGTGTATAAGCGATTGTTGCATCCAAAGCGCCCTGTGCAAGACCGAGTGCCTGAGCAGCGATACCGATACGACCACCGTCAAGAGTATGCATAGCAATCTTGAAGCCTTCGCCTTTTTTACCGAGAAGGTTTTCTTTTGGAATACGGCAATCTGTGAAAATAAGTTCATATGTAGCCGAACCTCTGATACCCATCTTCTTTTCTTTTGTACCGAATGTAAAGCCCGGTGTGCCTTTTTCTACGATAAATGCAGAAATCTCTTTCTGAACACGACCGCGTTTTTCAACTTTACCCGTAACAGCGATGATGATGTAAACATCAGCTTTTTCACCGTTTGTGATGAAGCATTTTGAGCCGTTTAATACCCATTCGTCTCCGTCAAGAACGGCTTTTGTCTGCTGTCCCTGAGCATCTGTACCTGCGCCCGGCTCAGTAAGACCGAAAGCACCGAGTTTCTCACCTTTTGCAAGTGGAACCAAGTATTTCTGTTTCTGTTCTTCAGTACCATATGTAAGAATAGGATCGCAGCAAAGAGATGTATGTGCCGAAACAATAACACCTGTTGTACCGCAAACTTTTGATAATTCTTCAACGCACATAGCGTATGTAAGAATATCGCAACCCTGTCCGCCGTATTCCTTAGGAATCGGAATACCCAAGAAACCGAGCTCTGCCATTTTAGCTACTGTGTCTGCAGGGAAATGTTCTGTTTCATCAACCTCTTGTGCCAAAGGTTTAACTTCGTTTTCAGCAAAGTTTTTGAAGAGGTTTCTTGCCATTTCATGCTGCTTACTTAATGTAAAATCCATAGTGTTTTTTTCCTCCTTTATCGACAACACGTAATTTAAGACTGTGCCGTCTTAATCCGACATAAAGTCGGTTGCAAGCTATTATTTTGAGTAATCGTAGAAACCGATGCCTGTTTTTCTGCCAAGCTTACCGCCGCGAACCATTTTTCTGAGCAATGTTGCAGGACGATATTTTGAATCGCCTGTTTCAGCGTAAAGAACTTCCATAATTGCAAGAACTACGTCAAGTCCGATAAGATCGCCGAGTTCCAAAGGTCCCATTGGGTGGTTGGCACCGAGTTTCATAGCTGTATCGATTCCTTCAACGGTTGAAATACCGTTTTCCAAAATTACAATACCTTCGTTAATCATAGGAACCAAGATTCTGTTAACAACAAATCCCGGACCTTCGTTAACCTGTACAGGTGTTTTTCCGATTTCTTCCGAAAGTTTCTTGATATCTTCAACCAATGAATCAGGTGTATTAAGACCTGCAATAACTTCAACGAGCTTCATTGCAGGAGCAGGATTGAAGAAGTGCATACCGATAACAGGTCTGTCAAGACCGTTAGCGATTTCGGTAATTGAAAGTGAAGATGTGTTTGTTGCGAATACACAATCTTTTTTAACAATTGCCTGAAGTTCTTTGAAGCATTCTTTTTTAAGATCCATTCTTTCGATGGCTGCTTCAACGATTAAGTCGCAATCTGTACAGATATCTTTCAAACCTGTTTCGATGTTTGCAAGAATCTTATCTGCATCAGCCTGCTCCATTTTGCCTTTTGCAATTCTTTTTTCAAAGCCTTTAGCGATTTTGGCTTTTCCGTTTGCCGCAAATTCTTCTTTAATATCGCAAAGCATAACTTTGCATCCTGCCTGTGCGAAAACCTGAGCAATACCCGAACCCATTGTACCTGCGCCTATTACGCCAACTGTTTTAACCATAGTTTATTCCTCCTAAATATATAAAAAATGATATTTTTAAAATAAAGAACTATTTGTTTTTAAATCCTTCAACTTTGCGTTTTTCAAGGAAAGCTTTCATACCTTCAATCTGATCTTCTGTTTTGAAGCATTTTCCGAAAAGCTTTTCTTCAACTACGATTGCTTTATCCATATCAACCTGCAAACCTTCGTTGATAGCTTCTTTACAAGCTCTTACCGCAATCGGAGCGTTTGATGCGATCTTGCCCGCAAGTTTTAAAGCTTCATCCATAAGTTCTGCTTGTGGATATACATTATTTACAAGGCCTACTCTGTAAGCTTCGTCGGCTTTGATGTTTTTAGCCGAATAAATCATTTCTTTTGCTTTGCCCGGACCGATAAGTCTTGCAAGACGCTGTGTTCCGCCAAATCCCGGTGTGATGCCCAAGCCCACTTCAGGTTGTCCGAAAACAGCATTATCCGAACAGATTCTGATATCGCAGCTCATTGAAAGTTCGCAACCGCCGCCAAGAGCAAAGCCGTTAACGGCTGCAATAACAGGTATAGGGAAAAGTTCGATTTTTCTGAATACATCATTTCCTTTTTTACCGAAAGCTTCTCCTTCTTCTACGGAAAGATTTGACATTTCGCCGATATCCGCACCGGCAACAAATGATTTTTCGCCGGATCCCGTAAGAACCACCGCTCTTACCGTGTTCAAATCGATTGAATCAAAGACTTCATTAAGTTCATCAAGAACCTGTGAGTTGAGTGCGTTCAAAGCCTTCGGACGATCGATTGTAACGATTCCGACGTGATCACGTTGTTCAAATTTAATCATTTCCATAATTAGTGACCTCCTACTTATTAAATTTGCAAATTCAGTCTAATCGGCGTATTTTGGGGAGTCGATTAGATTGTTAAAAATTTATCGTTATTTTTTTAACGAACTTTATGATACATTATATCACATATTGTTTTTTTATTTAATAACATTTTTCTAAAAAATTGTATTTAATGAATACACGCAACCGCAATAGTTCTGACGATAAAGGCCATATTCTTCCGACAATTCTATGGAGCGTTTATAACCATTTTTCTTTTTGAAATCACTGAAAAGATAGGAAATATCATATTTCTCGGCCATTTCTTCACCTATTTTGTTCAGCGTTTGAGCGTTTTTGTGAGGGCTGATGCTAAGTGTCGTGGTAAAAAAATCAAATCCGTTTTCCTTCGCGTACCTTGCGCTTTTTTCAAGTCTCAGTTTAAAACATTCTACGCATCTTTTGCCTCCTTCGGGCTCTTTTTCCAAACCCTTTACGGCATCATAAAACTCTTTATCGTTAAATTCGGGTGCAACAATTCTAACCTTTTGTTCCAATTCTTTCATTTCTTTTAAAAGGCGGGATTGCTCTTCTTTTCTGTGATTAAATTCTTCGGGAGGGTAAATATTGGGATTATAATAAAATACCGTTATATCGAAATAAGGGTAAATACGTTCCAGGGTCGCACTTGAACAAGGCGCACAACAACTATGCAGGAGCAGTTTTTTCTTTCCCACAAGGCTTTTAATTGTTTTTTCCATTTCAAGTTGATAGTTCTTTTTTTCAGATGTCATTTAACTAAACCCTAAACATCCTTAATATTAGATTTTGAGCTACATTTTTATTCTACCATATTGTAAATTCAAAGCAACAAAAAATCCGCAGATTTTGCGGATTTTTCTTATCAATTATAATATTTTTTGCAGCCCCACAGATTTTTCTTTTTCATATCCAGATAGTCTGCATAGGCTTTTTCCAGTATTTGACGCTCGTTTTCAAACTTAAGAAGATGTATTGCTTCGTGATATTTATAGAAGCCGGAGTCTTCAAAAAATTCTTCTTTTTGAGGTTTACTGTAATAGCTCTCTCCTTTCATCAAATACCAATGTACGCTTTTATCCACCGTATCTCCCGGGATGGAAAAAGTGTATGTGCTTTTACCGACATATTTAATAATAGTGGCTTTTGCACCGGATTCTTCGCGAACCTCTCTTAATGCGGTTTCTTTATATTCTTCCCCTTCTTCAACTGTCCCCTTAGGCAAAACCCAGCCTTCGTATTTGTTCTTGAAGTTCTTGTATAATAGCAATATCTTGCCACGAAATATAACGACACCGCCACAGCTTGTTGCTTCTAACATGCTGCACCTCCTGCATATGGGCTTTTAACCCGGTGTAGTTTATAATTGTATCAAGTATACACTATTATTCATTAAAAATCTACTGAAAGTAATAATCAAAAAGCGCTTTTGTAACATCCAAAGAATAATTGTAACTGTCGGTAACATCTTCCGTAACCGCACATACCACAAGAGTTTTTTCTCCGTTTGTGGCATATCCGGTAAACCAAAGGTTGTCGCCTTTATCCGTTGTGGTTTCTGCGGTTCCCGTTTTGCCGTAAGCCGTGTAAATATCGCTTTGAAGTTTTGTTGCGGTACCATACTCAACTACTGCTCTCAAATAATCTTTCAATATTGCAATTTCGCTTTCGGAGAACAATGTTGCATATTTGGTCGGCTTGTATTCTTTTACCACATCTCCCGAAACATTAGTCGTATAATCCACAAGATAAGGTGTCATAAGGTCTCCGCCGTTTGAAAAGGCGCTCATTATTAGAGCCATATGCATAGGGCTTACCAAAGTTTTTCCTTGTCCTATGGATGTTTGCATTATTTCAAAGTTCGATGCGTCTTCAGCTAAACTGAAAGCGCTGTCATTGTGAGCAAAATTGCCCGGATATTGTTTGTTAAAATAAAGCTTGTTTAATAAGTCGTTATAATTCTTAAGATTTAGACCAAGACCAATATTTGCAAATGATGAGTTACACGAATTTGCAAAGCTGTCCATAAGATTCTGACCGCCGTGAACCGTTCCGTCAAAACACGAAAGCTCTTCTTCACCTTCACCAATATGACCGATACATTCATAGTAATAGTTTGCATAATCGGGGTTTTCCCTGATATATTCAAACAAGGTAAAAAACTTAAAAGTAGAGCCCGGCGTATAAAGGCCTTGGGTTACACGGTTAACCAAAACACCGCTTTCCTTGCCGGTTTCTTCATCTTCCAAAACCAAATCCTCCCAGTCGTAGGCCACGGTATTTGGGTCGAAATCCGGCTTGGAAACCATAGCAAGAACCCTTCCGGTTATAGGGTCTATGGCCACAACGCCACCCTCTCGGTTTCCGAAGGCATCATATGCCGTTTCCTGCAATCCCACATCAAGGGTTGTGTATATGTTATCACCCAGATCTTTTTCACCCGTAAAATCGTTTAAAATACGAGTAAATAGATTATCGTGACTTGTAAGCAAGTTGAAGTTGTAATTAAGCTCAAGGCCCAGTTTGCCGTTTGTGTCATAACCCACAACATGGGCAAATAAAGAACCGTAAGGATAGACTCTCGTTTCGCTTCCGTCTTCTCCCAGTTGAGTATATGCAAGCACGGAATTATCCGAAGCATAGATGTTTCCGCGAATAACCTTTTCGCTGAAAGTTTCCTGACGCTTGTTGTATGGGTTGTTTATTACGTCTTCTGCCCTAAATACGTTGAAAACCGTAAGAAAAACGCCCAAGGATAAAAACATGACAAAAAAGATTATGGTAATTCTCATAATCTCCGCATTAAAGCCGCGTTTTTTCTTCTTTTGTTTTTTTTCATTTTTGATAGCTTCACGGTCTTTTACAATACGACCTTCTATCATTTTATCTTTCTTCATCTGCGTCTTTTGTCTTCCTCATCCAATTCTTTTTCCAAAGCATAATCAAGTTCCGCTTCGTCAAGTTTTCTGTTTAACTCTTCTATTTTTCTGCGTTTGGCGTCTCTTAAGGCTTTCATGTGAAATGCTTCGATTATACCGAATGTAATCATACTTGAAAGCATGGAACTGCCGCCGTAACTTACAAACGGGAACGGTACACCGGTTGACGGAATCATCTTTAGTGCGCCTCCCACTGTTAAGAAAAGCTGGACACCGTAAACGCAACCAAGTCCCAAAACGCTTAATTTGCAAAACATATTTTCTTGCATCATTGCAATTCTCATAATACTTATGAAACAGCATGCGCAAAGAAGTATCAAGCAAATGGCGAAAAATCCGCCAAGTTCCTCGGCAATGGCAGAGAAAATAAAGTCTTTTGCAACCTCCGGAACTTTTCCCGGCATTCCTTGATAAATACCCATGCCTATCCAGCCGCCGGTACCGATGGCAAATAAGGACTGGGTTATCTGGTATCCGCCGGAATCAATATCCGTCCAAGGATCAAGCCAAGCCATAACACGCACTCTTACGTGATTAAATAGTTTATAGGCAATCAACGCCGCCCCGGAAAGCAGTATTACCCCCGCTCCCAAAAATGCGATTTTTTTGGTTGCGGCATAAAGCATGAAAAGATATGCAAGGAACAATATAAGAGCCGTTCCCAGGTCCTTCGAAAGAACCAATATCATGATGAAAGTGAATGTTAAAATCGTTCCGATAAGCACGCTTCGCCTGTTTACACCTTCATGGAAAAGCGCCGCTATAAAGAATACAAAAAGTATTTTTATAAATTCCAATGGTTGGAATGAAAAAGAGCCTATGTCTATGGAGATTTTGGCGCCGTTTGAAAATCTTGAAAACAAAAGCATTATAAGAAGCAATGCCAAACCCACTCCGCAGTAAATCCACTTAAATCTGGATAAATCCCCAAGCATTCTTAAGACAACCGGAATCAAGAAAAATACCACGGTAGATATCAAAAGAATGGTAAACTGCTTTGTGGCTCTGTCAAAGGAAAGCCTTGTAAGTTCAATAAAACCGATGCATAAAAACATGCTTATCATAGACACAAGGCCCCTGTTAATATTTTCATAAATAATAGGAGCTATTACATTGAAAATCAAAAGATATGCGAATACGCACGCAAAAAAGATCAGCACTCCGCCGACGCCTTCTTCTTCGCCGTTTGTATAAACACTCATTCCAATAACCAAAAAGGCAACACAAAGAATAATAAGCATCATTGCGTTTTGCGATGCGTGCATTTTTTTCTTTTTGTCCGCCCCCGTTACTACATCCATCTTAAAAGATTGATATACGTACAGAGCAAAGACAATCATTAAAACATACCGAGAACCGGCAATTATAATATCATACATTTAATCTACTCCACGCTTGAAATGGCCTCTTGTAAAATCGGGAATGTCAAAGTCTGCCTCTTCACCGACATTTACTCTTTCAAGAGCCGCCAAAAGAGATTTTGTATCTTCGGCGGATTCGTTTAAAAGGTCTATTCTAAAGCTATTAAAGCCATTTGCCATAAGGGGCATTATTTCCGAAATAAGGTTAAGGGTTTTGCAATTGTAAATCGTATTAAGACAGAGTTTGCAGTCTCTTTCCACCGGAAACATGTTGTTTTTTCTGTCCTTTAATCGCAAAACTTCCTTAAAGTTTTCGGCTTTACAGCCTGCGGCCGTATTAAGAATACAGCCTTCGCTTATCATTAAGGGCAAAAGCCCGTAAACCTGCACTTCCATATCAGCCTTGCAAGCCATATGAATAAGTTCTTTTTTGTTAAGTTCTGCGGCTGCCGAAAGTTCCGGCCTTTTTATTTGTCCCCCAAAACTTCTCAAAGCCTCTGCTGCAAGGTCATTGAAAGCATAAACATTATTATCGAAGATATAATTTAATCTTTCTAAAATTGTAGCATTTTTGCCCGACTTTTCAATATACTCATTTACGATATTGTAGTATTCGAGACTGCCAAACATAATGCCGTCAATATATTGAACTATTTCACCATCCAAGAATTCGTTAATAAATCCCGCAAAGCGCGCGCGGTAAATACGAGGAAGCGCAATGAAAACTTCCTTGTCTTTTTGCTCTTTTGCAAAAATTACGGCCGATTTTAAATCCCCTTTGTATCCGCTTAAGCTAAGATAAATTCGACTGACAGCAGGGCTGTTAAGGCTTTGTTTTAATTGTGTTTCCCTTGATACAGTGACGGAAGCTTTGATTTCAGCTTTTGTATTTTCTCCTGCTTCCTTTATTCTATTTAAATAATCCGACAAAAGATTTTTGTTAACATAATCTCTTCTACATTCTTTTAACAGCTCATTTTCAAAGGCTTCCAGTGCTCCTCTTCTAAAGTCGTTAAGCTCACCCATTGTAAGAAAAGCATTGTCTTCGACTTCTGTTTCAATATCTGTAAAATCAAAGTTTGTACTGCCTGTTTTATTGAATTGTTTTCTTACGGTATCAGCATCCAAAGGGCGTTTTTCGGCCTCTTTTGCCGGCGCCGTCTCAAAGCTTGCAAAATGAATGTCATCATAAATAATGGCGCTGCATTTGCTTGTTTTTGAAATACTGATCTTTGCTTTTATTTTTTTCTTAAGACGAGTATCCAGATATTTTTTTGCAATTTCATTCATGAAATCGTCGTCCGCGCTAATGTAATTCGGCGCATCCAAAGAAATCATATCTTTTAATAATTTCTTGTTCTTCGCCTCGTTTTCGTAATAAGAGCGCGAAAAATCATTGCGACTGTAAAGAGTGTTTAAAGTCTCCAAATCCCTTTTATCAACCGCATATTCATTGCCGCTTAAATAGAGATCGATGTATTTTCTGTAAACGGCAGTAACACCCGCCGTATATTCCGGCCTTTTCATGCGGCCCTCGATTTTAAAGGAACAGACGCCGCTGTTTACAAGCTCCGGAATAAGTTCAAGAACACAAATATCCTTTGGACTTAAAGGATATTTTTCCTTCAAAATCCTTTTTTCTCCAAGAAAAACATCATAAGGAAGCCTGCAAGGACCCGCACATCTGCCGCGATTGCCGCTTCTTCCGCCTATAATGCTGCTAAGTAAGCACTGTCCGGAATAGCAGTAACAAAGGGCACCATGAACAAAGCTTTCAATTTCAAGCCCTGTTTCTTCGTATATTTTCTTTGTTTCTTCAAATGATATTTCTCTGGCAGGCACCACTCGCTCCACACCCATGCTTTTAAGCATCTTAGCCTGATGGTAGGATGTTATGGTCATTTGCGTGCTGGCATGAACGGGTAAATCGGGAAAAATATCATGTATGAACTTTATAACACCCAAATCCTGCACGATAACGCCATCAAGGCCGTGTGCATAAATAGGATTAAGATAATCAAACAACTTTTGATTTATTTCTTCGTTTTTTAAAAGCGTATTAACCGTAAGATATATTTTTCTATTAAAAAGATGAGCGTAATCTATCGCTTCTTTAAGTTCGTCCAAACTTAAATTTTTGGCAAAAGCTCTGGCGCCGAAAAGTTCACCACCAAGATAAACCGCATCGGCACCGGCATTGATTGCCGCAATACATCCGCTCAAAGAACCAGCCGGAGACAAGAGTTCCGGCTGAATATTGTATCTGTTATTATTTTTTACTTTCTTTTTTCTTGAGTCTTGCAATTTCTTTTTCGTAGGATTCCAGCTTCAAATTTGCAGCAACCAGGTCGTGCTTCAAGTCGTAAAGCTGCTTATCCTTTGCCTCCATCTCAACTTGCAGTCTGTCAGCCGTCTTTTTTGCTTTAAAATAATCATCCGCAATATTTAAGTTTAAAAGCGTACGCTGAAAATCGGCGCTCATTTTCTTATAAGCGTCATTTCCTTTAAAATCGGCAATTTTTCCGTTAATATATAAAGCAACATTTTGCAAATACTCTTCGCTTTCGTATCCGCTTAATGTGTAAATCTTTCCGTCAATAATTACTTCCGTATCGTTCTTCGAAGACATGTCGGGCCAATCCTTTCAATCGTCCT
>CACZQX010000054.1 GCA_902783445.1 uncultured Lachnospiraceae bacterium | reverse complement strand
TTAAAGGGGCGGGTATTTCTTCCTATTCTTCCCGCCCAACCTTTAAGGGTCCTTTTACTTTATAGGGGTAAAAAACTTTTCAAACGAACTTCAAGGAGGACTTAACATGGGAATGACAATGACTCAAAAAATCCTTGCCAAACATGCAGGGTTAGATAAGGTTGAAGCAGGACAGCTGATTATGGCTAAGCTCGACCTGGTTTTGGGCAACGATGTTACGGCACCGGTTGCCATCGGCGAAATGAAAAAAATGAATAAGAAAGATGTCTTTGACAAAGACAAAATCGCCCTAGTCATGGATCATTTTACTCCATGTAAAGATATAAAATCGGCACAACTTTCTAAATGTGCCCGTGAATTTGCTCATGAGCACCACATCACTCACTTCTACGAAACAGGTGAGGTTGGTATCGAGCATGCACTTTTACCTGAAAAAGGCTTGGTTGTTGCAGGCGATGTGGTAATCGGTGCGGATTCACATACATGTACATACGGCGCTCTCGGCGCATTTTCAACAGGTGTGGGCAGTACCGATATGGCTGCCGGCATGGCAACGGGAGAAGCTTGGTTTAAAGTTCCGTCGGCCATTAAGTTCAACTTAACGGGCAAACCTGCCAAATGGGTAAGCGGTAAGGATATCATCCTTTACATCATCGGCCTTATCGGCGTGGACGGCGCACTTTACCGTTCAATGGAATTCGTGGGCGACGGCATTGCTCATCTTTCCATGGATGACCGTTTTGCAATGGCTAACATGGCTATCGAAGCAGGCGGCAAAAACGGCATTTTCCCTGTTGATGAAAAGACTATCGAATACATGAAAGAGCATTCAAACCGCGAATTCGAAGTTTTCGAAGCGGATGCGGATGCCGAATATGATGAAGAATATACTATCGATCTAAGCAAACTTCGTCCTATTGTATCTTTCCCACATCTTCCGGAAAATACAAAGACTATTGATGAAGTCGGCGATGTTAAGATAGATCAGGTTGTTATCGGTTCTTGTACAAACGGCCGTATCGAAGATATGCGAATTGCGGCTAAGGTTCTTGAAGGTCGCCACGTTGCACCGGGCGTCAGAACCATCATTTTCCCGGCAACTCAGGCTGTTTATTTACAGGCAATCGAAGAAGGTCTTATGGCTACATTTATTAAAGCGGGTGCGGCTGTTTCCACACCTACATGCGGTCCTTGCCTTGGCGGTCATATGGGCATCTTGGCTGAAGGCGAGCGTGCAATCGCAACAACAAACCGTAACTTCGTAGGTCGTATGGGTCATCCGGATTCGGAAGTTTATCTTGCAAGTCCGGCTGTTGCAGCGGCAAGCGCTGTTACAGGCAAAATCTCCGGACCGGAAGAATTAGGATTATAGGGGGAAGCAGATATGAAAGCAAACGGAAAAGTTTTTAAATACGGCGACAATGTTGATACTGATGTAATTATTCCCGCAAGATATTTGAACGTTCCCGATCCTTCGGAACTTGCAAAACACTGCATGGAAGACATAGACACAGAATTTGCGGGCAAGGTTAAAAAAGGTGACATTATAGTTGCAACAAAGAATTTCGGCTGCGGTTCATCTCGTGAACATGCACCGATTGCCATCAAGGCTTGCGGCGTAAGCTGCGTTATAGCTGAGACATTCGCAAGAATTTTCTACAGAAATGCAATAAATATCGGTCTTCCGATTATTGAATGTCCTGAGGCCGCAAAATCAATCGAAGCCGGAGATGAAGTGGAAATCGATTTTGACAGCGGTATGATTAAGAATGTCACAAAAAACGAAAGCTATCAAGGTCAGGCATTCCCTGAATTTATGCAGAAAATTATTAAAGCGGAAGGCCTTATCAATTATATTAACGAATAATAAAGGGGACGGTGCAAAGCATCGTCCTTGTTGTTTTATATCTATGTCATAAAGCTTTGCGCTGCCGCAAAATTGCGAAAAAAGGGCTCAAAACTTGATTTTTATTGCATCTTCTGATAAAATATAGCGAGTGTGGGTTTATAATACGTATTTGCGTATTAAAGGGTGTAACTATAAAAATGTTAGGAGCTTTTTATGAGTACAGATAATAAAAATGATGATTTATCCGATATCGAAGTATTCGATTTGGATAATGATGATTCTAATATAAAATTCGGCGAGATTGCCAAAGAAGTCAAAAAGACTATGGATGAGGTAAAGAAGTCGGATTACGTTGACAATTTACCCGATAAAGAAATAGATGAAGAGTCAACAAAAGAAGAGCCTGAAATAAAAGAATTCGCCCATAAAGAAGAAAAGAAAAAGATTGTTTTCGAAGGAGCCGCAGGTAAAGCAAAATCAGCTGCGGGCAAGGCCAAATCAGCAGGTGCAAGTGTGGGTGAAAAGCTTTCCGGATTCGGCGGCGCCGCAAAAGGTGCCTTCAAAGGAATCTCAGGCAAAGCCAAAGATTTGGGCTCAAGTGTTAAAAACAAAGGTGCAAAAAACACTTTAAAGGATCTATACAATTATTTCCTTAACAACAAGTTAAAATGCTTGAAAATTGCCGGCATTATCGTTGCTGTTGTGATTGTTATTGCCATTGTTGCGGGAGTTGCATCCAACAGTCTGTCATCAAGAAGAATTGCACAGCTTGCGGATCAGACCGAGTTTACAATCGATGACAATGAGGAAATTACCGAGCTTGTTAAAAAGTATTATACGGCCCTTATTGCAGCTGATGTGGATACTTTAAGCGAAATACTTGATGATGCTTCCGGCATTACAAAAGAAGATCTTCAGCAGACTTTGGTTGAGGGATATAAAAACATCAAATGCTTTATTGCAGATGGTTTAGAGGAAGACGAATATGCCTTGTTTGTATATTGGGAAGTTAAGATATACAACATTGACACTTTGGCACCGGGTGTTGCTTCCATGTACATTTATCGTGATTCCGATACAGATACACTTAAGATTAAAACTAAGATTGAAGATAATTCAAATATCAAGATTTTCTTGTCCGATTTGGCAAATAATGCGGAAATCGAAACCTTGTTTAACAGCACCAATCAAGAGTTAAATAAAGCTATTGAACAAGATGCGAGTCTTAAACTTGTTTATGATGCAATGACCAAATCAATTGATAATAAAAACAACAGTGACAGTAAAGAAACTACTGAAACTAAAGAAACAAGCGAGACCGGCGAGTCCAAAGAAACTACGGAGACGACAACTAAATAGTTTTAAAAGGGATTGCAAAATCCCTTATATAAGCGGAAGTGCTGGAATTGGCAGACAGGCATGATTCAGGTTCATGTGCATGTATTTGCGTG
>CACZQX010000053.1 GCA_902783445.1 uncultured Lachnospiraceae bacterium | reverse complement strand
CGTTAAGATTATTACCGACCTTATGATGGGTGGAGACGGATCCAATGTGGATGGAGAAATCACAGATCTTCACTTAAGCGCCATCGGAGAGGCTATGAACCAGATGATGGGTTCGGCCGCAACATCTATTTCATCAATGCTTGATATGAAAATAGATATTTTACCTCCAACGGCATCTCTTATTGATTTGAATGACGGTGAAGCCGCTCCTGCGGATGCAAATCTTGATGAATTTGTAAATGATATTTTCGTTAAAATTTCATTCAGCATGGTTATCGGCGATCTTGTGGATTCACAGATTATGCAGCTTTATCCGATTGATTTTGCGAAACATCTTTGCGAAAAATTTGAGGTTTCTCTTGAAAAAGGCGGAGATGCGCCTATCGAAGAACCTGCAGCCGCAGATGTTCAGGCAAGCGTAACACCTGATGCGGCACCTGCACCTGCGCCGGCTCCGCAGGCAGCACCGCAAGGAATGCCAATGCAGCAAATGCCACCGCAGGGAATGCCGATGCAGCAAATGCCACCGCAAGGAATGCCGATGCAGCAAATGCCGCAGGGCATGCCTATGTATTATGCTCCGCAGCCGGATGTTAATGTTCAGCCGGCTCAGTTTACACAATTTGCGCCAAATCCTATCACAATGGAGCAGAGGGAAAACATCGGTCTTATTATGGATGTTCCTTTGGAAGTTACGGCAGAACTCGGTCGTACTTCAAAATCCATTCAGGAAATTTTGGACTTTGCACCGGGTACAATTATCGAACTTGATAAGATGGCCGGCGAGCCTATAGATGTGCTTGTAAACGGCAAATTCGTTGCAAAAGGCGAGGTTGTAGTCATTGAAGAAAGTTTCGGTATAAGGGTTACTGAAATAATTCAGAACCAATAGGTATTGTAATTCTTTCAATGCTTTGATAAAATAATAATGGGTATTTTTTAAACCAGAAGAGGAGAATGTGAATATGGCGAAGAATATTTTAATTTGCGATGACGCGGCATTTATGAGAATGATGATCAAGGATATCCTTTCAAAGAACGGATATGAAGTTGCAGGCGAAGCAGAAAACGGTGCTATTGCAGTTGAAAAATACAACGAACTTCATCCGGATTTAGTACTCATGGATATTACAATGCCGGAAATGGACGGTATTCAAGCTCTTAAGAAAATCAAAGAGGGCGATCCGAACGCAAGCGTAATTATGTGTTCAGCTATGGGCCAGCAGGCAATGGTTATCGAATCAATTCAGTCGGGAGCAAAAGACTTTATTGTTAAACCATTCCAGGCAGATAGAGTTATTGAGGCGGTAAAGAAAGCAGTTGGTTAATTTCGAACTATTTCTTGCAGCGTCAGGATTTCAAGGGGTTTTGAAGTTTATCGCTATCCTGTTTATATTTATAATCGTGTTGCTTATAACTCACTATACAACAAAGTGGATCGGCGGTATTCAAAAAAAACAGTCAATGGGTAAAAATATTTCCAGTGTTGAGATATTTAAATTGACTAACAATAAGTATGTTCAGATTCTAAAGATTGGGAAAGAATATGTAGCCGTTGCGGTTGCTAAAGATAATGTAACATACCTTGGAAAAGTTAATGAAGAAGATTTAGATTTATCAAAAGAGACTGTAGGTGAGGGACAGTCTTTTGGTAGTGTTTTAGACTTCATAAAGAAAAAGAAAAACGAAGACAAAACACAATAATCCTCACAGATAATATTTCGCCTTAGCGAAAAAACAGAGGTTTGTTACATGTTAAAGCTGCTTAAAATGAATAGCAAAAAACTTAAAAAAGCTTATAAGATTCTTATTTTATTTGCAGCTATTGTAATAATCTTTTCATTGTCGGGCACGACGGTGCATGCTGCCGATACAGGCGGCGCAAATACCATTAACGTCGGCGATGGCAATAACAATCTATTCGGAATAACGATTTCGGGAGTGGACACGGACGATACTGCGGGTATTTCGTCAACTTTGCAGGTAATGCTTATAATCACGGTTATAGCATTATGTCCGTCCATTCTTATAATGGTGACTTCCTTTACCAGGATTCTCATTGTTTTACATTTTACAAGATCGGCGCTTAATACCCAAAGTGCGCCGCCAAATCAGATTTTAATCGGTATTTCCTTATTTTTAACATTTTTTGTTATGGCTCCGGTGTTTTCGGATGTATATTCAAATGCAATCGTTCCTTTAAACGAAGGTACGGTTACAGTCAGAGAAGCATATGATTTGGGAATCGAGCCTATAAGGGAATTTATGTTTAATCAGGTAGATGATTCGGATCTTGATACCATGTGCGGAATAGCGGGACTCGAATCGGTCAGTTCACAGGAAGAAGTCCCAACTTATGTACTTATTCCTGCTTTTATTATAAGCGAACTCAGAATAGCTTTTTGGATTGGTTTTTTAATATATATACCGTTTATTATTATCGATATGGTTGTGGCATCCACCCTTATGTCAATGGGTATGATGATGTTACCTCCGACCACCATATCTTTGCCTTTCAAAATATTGCTTTTTGTTTTGGCAGACGGATGGAATTTGATAATTGTAAACTTAATTAATACTTTTGTGGTATAGCACGGTTTTATAAAGCAAAATCGTGCGTTTGTTCTACAGGGTGATAAAGGGAGGTTTGTTATGACAGAGGATGCGGTTCTTGATATATTTAGCGATGCAGTATGGACTATAATCATTACAGCGGCACCTCTTCTTTTAATTTCATTAGTTGTAGGCTTAGTTGTTAGTATTTTTCAGGCAGTTACTTCCATTCAGGAGCAAACACTTACGTTTATACCTAAAATACTAGCAATTTTTATTGGAATTTTGTTGCTTGGTTCTTTTATGTTGAACAATGTCACAACATACATGGAAATGCTTTGGTCTAGCTTTGGAGATTACATTTAATGGTTGATATTTCTTTTACGCAAGCAGATATAGAGTGTTTTATTCTCATTCTGGTAAGAATAACATCATTTATGTTTACAGCTCCTTTTTTTAGCCAAGCAAACACACCGGCAAGGTTAAAGATCGGTTTTGCTGTATTTTTGTCGTTTATACTATATCTTGTTTTGCCGGATAAAACAGTAGAATATTCTTCAATCTGGGAGTATTCCACAATCGTTATAAAAGAAGCAATCGCAGGTCTTTTGCTTGGTTTCTTCACACAAATCTGCAATATGGTTATCATATTTGCGGGAAAAATAATCGACTTTGAAACGGGTCTTTCCATGGCGGAGGTTTATGATCCAAACACCAGAAGCCAGGTTTCGATTGTGGGTAATTTGTATTCGTATTCGATTTTGTTGCTTTTGCTTGCAACAAATATGCATAAATTTTTACTTGGTGCGGTGGTGGATTCCTTTACCGTTGCGCCTCTGGGAGAAGTTGTTATTCAGCACAGTCTCTTGGATACTTTTCTTGGATTTGTGGGCAATTATTTTATTATCGGTTTTGAAATTTGTCTTCCGGTTTTTGCCATGGGTCTCGTCCTTAATGCGGTACTTGGTATTATGGCAAAAGTTGCTCCTCAAATGAATATGTTTGCCGTAGGTATTCAGATTAAAGTAATAGCGGGTCTTATAGTTATATTTATTACAACAGCCCTTTTACCTACAATAGCAAATTTAATATTCGACCAAATGAGACTTATTACAGTTGATGTTTTACAAGGGTTACATTAGTTTATTATGTATGATGAAAGAGTGTTATTAAGCTTTAATCTTCAGTTCTTCGCTGAAGGAGATGCCGGTGATAAAACGGAACCGGCTACAACCAAAAAACTTAATGATGCCAGAAAAGAAGGTCAGGTTGCAAAAAGCACGGAAATCGTTCACAGCGTTATGCTGATATCATTTTTTGTGGTGCTTCGAATTACCGTTGGTTTCATGGCAGAAAAAATGATGGAAGGGTTTCCGAATTTTTATAACAGAATATCAACTCTTGCGGTTTCAAAGCAGGTTGATACTTCGCTCGGAGCGGTTAACAGTCTTTTTCAAGAAGGCATTATAGAACTTATAGTTACACTGATTCCGATATTTGCGGTGGGTTTCTTGATTGCTTTTGTGGGAAATGTTGTACAGGTTAAATTTGTTGTTTCCGCAAAGCCTTTGATGCCCAAGTTTTCAAAATTGAATCCGGTTAACGGTTTTAAGCGTATGTTTTCACTGCAATCGCTTATAAACCTTATGAAATCGGTGCTTCTTGTTGCGATTATAGGCTTTGTCAGTATATCCACAATACGTGACAACTACGGTCTTTTGATGAATATTCTGGATTATTCCTTGCCGGATGCGGTTATTCAAATCGGAACCATGGTATTGGATCTTGCTATAAAAATAAGCGCAATTTATTTGGCAGTGGGATTTGTGGATTTAATCTATCAAAAAAGAAAATTCGCAAAAGATATGCGAATGTCAAAACAAGAAGTTAAAGAAGAATACAAGCAGACAGAAGGTGACCCTCAGATTAAAGGGCAGATTCGCAGGAGAATGAGAGAAGCATCGCAAAGGCGTATGATGCAGCAACTTCCCGAAGCGGACGTTGTAATCACCAACCCTACACACCTTGCTGTTGCCATAAAATATGACGCAAATGAACAATTTTCCGCTCCCGTGGTTATAGCAAAGGGTGAGGATTATTTGGCACAAAAGATTAAAGAAGCGGCAAAGGAACACGGCATTGAAATCGTTGAAAACAAGCCGCTTGCAAGAGCTTTATATTACAATGTTGATATAGGCTCGGAAATACCTCAAGAGCTTTATGAAGCCGTGGCTGAGGTATTGGTATTCGTATACAAACTCAAAGGTAAAACCAAAAGCAGCGATTTAAGCAATTAAAATAAAAGGAAGGAGGTATGGATATGTTCAAAAGAGCTGATATAGGCGTGGGTATTTATTTGCTTGCAGCCATTATTTTCCTTATTATATCCGTACCTGCGGGACTTCTTGATATTTTGCTTGCCTTAAATATTTCAATAGCTTTAACTGTTTTATTCAATTCGATTTTCTCAAAAGAAGCTTTGGAAATGTCGTCATTTCCGTCTATCCTTCTTTTGACAACGATTTTTAGAATTTCCCTTAACGTTTCATCCACAAAACTTATTCTTGCAAAGGGTGATGCAGGTAAAGTCGTTAGTACTTTCGGAGAATTCGTTGGCGGTAACAATCTTATTATCGGTGTTATTGTTTTCGTTATTTTGCTTATCGTTCAGTTTATGGTTATCAACAAAGGTTCCGAACGTGTAGCTGAAGTAACGGCAAGATTTACACTTGATGCCATGCCCGGTAAACAGATGGCCATTGATGCCGACTTGAATACCGGTGCCATTACAGATGAAGAAGCCACAAGACGTCGTCTTAAAATTCAGGAAGAAGCCAGCTTCTTCGGTTCCATGGACGGTGCCGTTAAATACGTAAAAGGTGATGCCATGGCGGGCCTTATCATTACTGTTATTAACGTTGTGGGCGGTATTGTAATGGGCGTTATGATGCAAGGTATGGATATCAGTGAAGCCCTTACAAAATATACGATTCTTACAATCGGTGACGGTTTGGTAAGTTCCATCCCATCGCTCCTTATATCACTTGCAACAGGTATGATTGTTACCAAGGCTTCAAAAGAAGCGGGTCTTGGCGGACTTGTTGTTTCACAGCTTTTCTCTATTTCGAGAGTTATGTTTGTTGTCGGTATTGCAATGTCATTCCTTGGTATTGTTACGCCGCTTCCTATATATGTATTCGTACCTATCGGTATTATCTTCATCGTTTTGGGTCTTCGCCTCAGAAGAAAAGAGGGCGTTTCCGAAATCGAGGAAGAAGTGGGCACGGAAGAAGCCGAAGCAGAGGAAATCAGGCGGCCGGAAAACGTTGTTTCCCTCTTGCAAGTGGATCCTATCGAGCTGGAATTCGGATATGGTATCATTCCTATTGCCGATGTAAGCCAAGGCGGCGATTTGCTTGACAGAGTTGTTATGATAAGGCGGCAGATTGCCTTAGAACTTGGCGCCGTTGTGCCTATAATTCGTTTAAGAGATAATATACAGCTTAATCCAAATCAATATATTATCAAGATTAAAGGCATCCAAATCAGCGAAGGTGAGATTTTGTTCGATCACTACATGGCCATGAATCCGGGATATGTGGAGGAAGAAATTACGGGTATTCCTACATTTGAACCTTCTTTCCATTTGCCGGCCATTTGGATTACGGAAAGTCAGCGTGAAAGAGCCGAAACTCTCGGCTATACGGTTGTAGATCCTCCTTCGATTATTGCAACTCATTTGACGGAAATAATAAGAAGACATATTGACGAGCTTCTTACCCGTCAGGATGTTCAAAATCTTATCGATAACGTTAAAGAAGCAAATCCTACACTTATTGACGAACTTACAAAAGCATTGGGTGTGGGTGAAATACAAAAAGTATTGCAGAATCTGCTGAGAGAAGATATTTCAATCAGAGATCTTGTTACGATTTTTGAATCCATGGCAGATCATGCAACGGTTACCAGAGACACGGATATTTTGACGGAATATGCAAGACAAAGTTTGAAACGCGCAATTTCCAGCAAATATTTCCCGGCAAACGAGACTACAAGTGTTGTAACTCTCGATCCGGAAGTGGAACAGGATATTATGGGTTCCGTTAAACAGACTGAAACGGGCGCATACCTTTCTTTGGATCCGGAAAAATCAAAATCAATTATTAAATCCGTGGAAGAAGAAGTGGACAAAATGGAAAATATGGGCAGAACCCCTATAGTCCTTACTTCTCCTATTGTAAGAATGTATTTTAAAAAACTTACTCAGGATTATTTCAGAGATTTGATTGTGGTTTCCTACAATGAGGTTGACTCAAATGTTGAATTGCAGTCTGTAGGGATGGTGAGCGCTAAATGATAATAAAAAAGTTTCAGGCCTATAACGAAAAAGATGCCGTTAATATGGCCAAGGATGAAATGGGCAATGAGGCCGTAATCTTAAATATTAAAACCATTAAACATCGTGGTTTTG
The DNA here is from genome assembly GCA_902783445.1 of uncultured Lachnospiraceae bacterium. GTDB lineage: Bacteria > Bacillota > Clostridia > Lachnospirales > Lachnospiraceae > RUG12871. Next base: position 1,208 of record CACZQX010000053.1, on the reverse strand, counting down.
CGAGGCTTTTCAAGAAAAATATAATAGAAGTCACGGCAGCTTTGGAGGAAAAAGAAGTTAAAGTCGAAGCTCCGCGACCAAGAGCCATTGACTATACTGCGGGGGATATGACTTATGCCAATCCGGCTCTTAACAAGGATGCGGATAACGGCAGCAATATCGAAGCAAAATTAAACAGCCTTCAGGAAATGCTTGAAAAGCAGATTTCTGCCGGTTCTTCCAAAAACGATAAAAAAGAAAAAGAAGCAAAGGAAGAAAAGGACGAAGAAATCGAGGATGAAGTTGAAGATAAAGGCGTAAACAAAGCCTTTACAAAGCTTATATACGGAAAACTCGTTGAAAATGAAGTAGACGAAAACATAGCAAAGAAAATAATTGAAGAAGTGGAAGAAAGCCTAACGAGCCAGTCTAGCCTTGATACTTATCTTTCAGGTATTTACCAAAAGATTATTTTAAAGCTTGGCCAGGCAAAGACCATAGAACTTGCGGAAGGCAAAACAAATCTTGTGTTCTTCGTGGGTCCGACGGGTGTTGGCAAAACGACAACCATTGCAAAACTTGCTTCTCATTTTAAGCTTGATAAAAAGGCAAAGGTTGCCCTTATAACTTCCGATACTTACAGAATAGCCGCTGTTGAACAGCTTCGCACATATGCGAATATTTTGGATATTCCTATGCAGGTAGTATACACTGTAGAGGAATTCAACGATGCGGTGGAGATGTTCGCGGGCTTTGACCTTATTTTCGTTGATACAGCCGGACGTTCTCACAAGAATCTCGAGCAGTGCAACGAAGTTATACATCTGGTTAATGATTGTAAAATCGATGAAGAGAAGATAAACAAACAGGTTTATCTTGTATTAAGTACCGCAACAAAATACAAGGATCTTCTTAAGATAACGGAAGCTTACGCCGGACTTAAAAAGTATAATCTTGTATTTACAAAGCTTGATGAAACAACATATCTCGGCAATATTTTAAATATTAAACTTAAAACCGATGCACCTCTTTCATATGTAACCAGCGGACAAGTGGTTCCCGATGACATAAGCAGACTTAATGCTCAAAAGGTTGCCAAACAGTTATTGGGAGGCGGTGAATAATATGGATCAGGCACAAAATTTACGCAATATTATACGAATGCAAAATGCAAGCAATAATGACTTGGCGGCAAGAGCACGTATTATAACCGTTACCAGCGGAAAAGG
>CACZQX010000052.1 GCA_902783445.1 uncultured Lachnospiraceae bacterium | reverse complement strand
TGTCACAAGCGACAAGACCGATTGCCATCATTGCTACGAGTAAAATTGCTACTAATTTCTTCATGATTTTTTCTCCTTTTCCTTTGTACGCTTAGAGTTTTATTTTTTTAATATTTACGGAAAGCTACGTGCTTTGCACTCACGCTTTCCTACACGTCTTCGCAATCTCGCATGTTTCACATGCTTCTTGCTCATACGTGTTTGGGTTTCCAGACAGTAATTACACATGTAAGCAAGCTTCCCGTATAATCATGTCTGAACCCCTTAATATCAAAAAAACTGCCCCAAGCAATTTTTTTAAAATTGCCGGGACAGGATATATATTCATTCCTGCGGTGCCACCCCGCTTGCTGATTTCTTCAGCCACTCAACGCATACATGATATGCTGACCTTTTGTATCGGAGAGTCCAGCTCCGTCTTCCGTACTCAGTTTATTAAAACTTTTCAGGTCGCCCTCGAAAGTCCATTCAGTCTTATGTTATCTGCCGCAATCCCACCGCATGCAGCTCTCTGTGAGACAAGTGATAAAACTTACTTACTCTTTCTCATCGGTTATTTAAATTTATACAATATCAGAAAATGAATGTCAACAACTTTTTTGAGATATTTATAAAATATTTCATTTTCCATACAAAGCCTCCCATCATTTTTTTACGATTCTCAAATCCAAATCCACATTTCCGTTGATGCCCTCAACCCTTCCGGTTTGGGAATACTGCCAAAATTCAAAGTCATAGGGTGACTGTTGTAATGCTTCGTAATCCGCATACCAGATCGGATAGGCGGATAGTGTGGTCATGTCGTATTCAAAAGCTTCCCACATCATGTTTGAATATATCATGGCATCGTAGCCTGCGGCATCTATCTGCTCGCAAAATGCTATGGCATTTCTTGTAAACTGTTCCCCGGATATGCCGTCTGTTCTTGCGTCATCGCCGTTTAAGATATGTTCAAGATCAAAAACTATCGGTAAGTTAAGAGGTCGCCCGCCCAAGATAGCAAGAACGTAATTAGCTTCTTCCACCGCCTCTGCTTCATTTGTGGCCTGGGAGAAATAGTAAACGCCCACATCAAAGCCGTAAGCCATGGCATTTGCATAGTTTGCCTCGAAGCAGTTGTCCGTATTTAAAGTTCCCGCTTGGCCGTAGCCTCGATAGCCAGCTCTCAATATTACAAATGACAAGCCTTGGTTTTTAAGAGCTTGCCAGTCGATATCAGTTCCCTGATATTCGGAAATATCGATACCGAGCGCCGATGTGTACACATCATCCTCGTAGCGGACAAACTCGCCGTCTCTTACAAATTTTGACGAATCGTATGGACATTTTGGCGCATTTCCGTCAATTGTCATATCATGCCATGTACCGAAAACATCCACAAATGACATAGTCAAATTCTCAGCGCTTGTCTCGCTTTCGACTTCCGTTACGATTTCGCTTGTTTCTTCCGTCGTCTCTTCTTTTGTGGATTTTTCCTCATTGCTACATCCCGAAATGATAAACATTCCGCAAATAAAAACAGATATAAATATCAACTTAATCATTCTTTTAATCATATTATTCATCATTCATAACCCTTTTTAAATTCTATTGTTTTATTATAATTGTTTTCGTTAAAAAATAAAAGATTTGCCCTAAAACTCCATGCGTCGAAGCAAATATTTTTCTTAAATTACTTTACTTGGCTTTGTTTACAATTTATAATTAAACTATGAGTATGATAGGTAATTTAGTAGTTTTGGGGAATTCTATAAACAAAGCTATAGATTGGAAAACATAACAAAACTTAACAATATGTATTTGGATGCCGTCAAAAACAACATCAATACAAATGAAGGCAAAATTACAGACCAAGTTGGTAGGGAAGGCATCGATCTATGTAAAAAACGGTGTGGACTATGGTATGTCACAATACATGATTTGGCCAAAAGAAGGAAAAGCCGACTATGTACTTTCCGTATTAAACAATTCAGATTCAGCATACGCAGGAAATTTTATCTGCGATATTACAGGTACTCTCTATTTAAAAACAGACTACAGACAGGAATCCGCCATTTATATTTCCTCAAATGCCGATCCATTTGAATGCGAAACTAACTCATATTATATATTGCCATTGTCTCTTTCAAAGGATTTGACAAGCTTTTACAAAACCAACGCATTGGATGACCCACAAGGAAGTGTGACAGTTCCTGAAATAATCGATGGTTCATTGGCTTTTATTCATAAATCAATACCTGAAACCGGAATAATCAATGACAAGGTAAACAGTTATCCAAGCATGATTACAGGCACCACACTTAGAACTCTGTCTGTTTTTGGTAAGACCGCAGATTCAAAGAAACTTTATGATGGACTTATGACATTAAGATTGGATAACGGTCAATTTAAAAAAGGTTCCGATGACGGAACCGGAAAACAATTGTTTCTTTAAGTCCTGAGTTTTTATCAACGCTTCCAAACGGTGACCACACAATCAGAATTCAATCGGTTAACGGTTTTGCGGAAAGCTCATTTTCCGTAACAGCTTCG
>CACZQX010000051.1 GCA_902783445.1 uncultured Lachnospiraceae bacterium | reverse complement strand
GGCTTATATTTCAAAGAAATGTTATGAGTATCTGATTAAAAATATTGCCATATCGCCTAATATCATTAAATTTGCGGCAATACTCCTTAATGAAAAAATATGGACTCCGGATACTATAAAGCTCGCATATATTGATTATCACAAAGATAAAGAATTGGACGATAATTGCAAAAAAACCATAGAAAGGCTTATGAGAGATTTAAGTCTTAGGGGCATGAGCCTTAATTGCTTCAACAGCTTCATCGATAAATGCGAAATACCGTTTTTTGAAAAAGACGGTTATGTTATCGAGTACAGAAACGAAGATGATAAGCATCCTTATGTGACTTACACCATAAGAGAAAAAAACGGAGAAGAAAAATACTACGAAAAACAAAGCATGAAAAAGATTCTTGATGGTCTGTATACCTTGGAAATTACAGTATTTTTCGGACAGACCTTGGATTACAAGATAGTTGTTTTGACTGCTGAGGACGAAGAGGTGCGGGAAAGCAAAAGCGTTTGTTTCGATGGATCGGAACGCAACGATAAGGAAACGAGATATGGTCTTATCAACTCCATGATTGAGGCAAAATCAAGGGAAGATATGGCAGATTACAACGAAATCGTTGAAAATTATCAATTAAGAAAATCAGCCGCTGATATGTATTTTGATACAAAAAACGGCGTGTAATACGGTACGGAGACAAAAATATAAATGAAAAGCTTGTCTATAGGAATTGACATCAATGAAGATTGCGCGCAAATTTGCTACTATGATGAAGAAAAAGACCGAGTGGAATCGGTAAGTTACATCAAGGGAGAAAGCAGATTTGCGATTCCTTACCTGCCCGAAGAAAAGGAGCAGGAAGATTTTTCGTTGCTTTTCAGACGACTTATACGACTGCTTAAGGATACAGTCGGAAGTTTTGAAATCGACAGAATCGGTATTGCCATCGAGAAAAAAGATGCGAAGACGCTTGATAAGCTGGGGAAAACCCTTGCCAATTTGGAAATATCTCCAAAGAAAGTCGATATAGTCAACTATGACGAAAGCTTTATATACTACGCCATAAACGACATGACTTCTTACATAAACGGGGATGCGGTTTTGATAAATTATGACGGAACATATATAAATCTTAAGAGAATAACGATTCTTAGAAGCAAACATCCTTACAGTGTTTTGGTAGACAGTTATATCAAAGAGATGCCGGACGATGAGGAAGCCTTTGACAGGCGTCTCCACAATATTTTAAACGAGGCACATACCGCTAAAATGATATCCACCCTTTATATTACGGGTGAGGAATTCAGCCTTGCCGAAGTAAAAAGGATGTTGGCCAAAGATGGCGGAATAAAGCATGCCTACATCGGAAAAAACCTCTATGCGCAAGGTGCTTGTTTCAGTGTTCTGGAGAGAGAACATATTAATTACGACGATTTCAGAATATTAAGCGAAGACAGGACGGTTTTGGACGTTTCGGTTTTAATAGACCACAACGGAAAAAATACAAGGCTTTTGCTATCGAAGGCAGGAACCAATTGGCAGGCAGCCGGAACTCAAATTCAATGCCTGCTTGATGATATCAATATCATAAATTTTGTTATCGTATCCGCATCAACGGGTCAGACCACCAACTATTCCATAAGCTTGGAGTCTTTTCCGAAACGCAAGAATAAGACGACAAAAGTTGAAATAACTTTGCTTTATACTCAAAAAAACAGGTTGGAAATTTCGGTAAGAGATTTGGGATTCGGAGATTTCTTCAAATCATCCGGAAAGGTTATAAAGGATGTATTGGCGGTAGATAATTACAACTAAAGATATTTGGGAGAAGAAAATCATGGGCGGTTTGAGAGTTTGCTCTAAACAGGCGAGAATGCCATATCATATTTCGGAAATAGATTTGAATGTTTACTCTTTGGAAGAAATATGCTATTTCTTGTACAATCACATATATTTGGTTGAAAAATCTTTTTTTAATGACAGCTTGGTAAGCTATATCGAGCACGACTTAGCGCGCCCTTCTCTTGCGCAAAAGCTTAAACAGATGATAGGGGCCAAATATCCGGTAGAGGATATGGTAATGCTTATTTTCAACGAAACAATGTATTATGATGAACATGAAATCGAAAAAATAAAGCCGATTTTGGGAACGATCGAAAAGAAGGGTGTGCACGAAAGACTGCAAATGAAGGCGGAAAGCTTTTACAAAGTAGGTAAGTACGAAAAAGCTTTATCGATATATTTTTCCATTCTTATGATGCAAATGGATATGTCTTTGACAACAAAGTTTTACGCTGATATATATTATGCAATCGGCACGATTTACGGCAAATTTTTTGTGTATGATATGGCGGGAAAGGCGTTTAAATCGGCATTTGATTTGTATCCCAACAATTTGTATCTAAAAAACATGATAATGATATGCTTGATTGAAAATGATGATGAAGTATTGCTTAATCTCATAAGAAAATACAACATATCGGATGAGATACTCAAAGAGTGCAAAAATGATTATGCAATACTTTCGGAAAATGCAAAAAAGAACGAGGAAATCCACGAAAATCTGGAGAATATGAAGCTTGAATATGTGGAAATGTTGGAAGCATAAATTTAAGCAATTGGGAGAGATTTATGAAAAAAGAGGATGTAAAGGCCTTTGAGGAAATATGCGAGCAGGCTGTTGAAATCGGTAATTTAATAGACAACCAAAAAGAAGAATACGAAACAGTAGGCTATTATATTTCCGATATTCAAAAAATCGAGAATATGAGTCCCGAAAAGAGGGATGAGCTTGCGGGCTATGCCAAGATGTTTCAAATAATCGAAAAGGACAAAAAAGAATATAAGCAAGAGTCCGAAATAGTTACAAATATAGAATATCAGGCAATAAAAGACGAGGAGCCGAATCTTCCGAAAATTCTTCAAAACATGGAAGAAAACGAGAAAAGATATTCCATGGTAAAGGGAGATTTGAGAAAGCTGGAGGGTGAGCGCCAGGCGCTCCAAATGGAATGGTCCTATTTGAAAGAAAGAGGAAGACTTTATCAGGGCCTCATGAAAGTAATAATCGTATCCACGGTAATTCTCATGATTGTTTATGCAATATGCATGGGAGCTTTGGAAATAAATATGACGGTTGTCATATATGCAACAATAGCAATTGCCGCCTTTTTGGTGGCGCTTCTTTTACTGGCGGTTGCAAAAACAAAACGTGAGATGAAAATCATCGAATTAAAAAACAACAAAGCCATAGGATTGCAAAACAGAATTAAGCTAAAATATGTAAATGCCTACAACGGGCTTGATTTTATGTATGAAAAGTATGATGTTAACAGTTCCTACGAGCTCAGCAAAAAGTGGCAGCAGTATGACATGATATTAAAAAACCGAGAGGTATATAAAGCTGCGTCGCAAAGATTATATGAGTTAAACGGCAAAATATTGGAAGCTTTGGAAAGCGAAAAGCTTTATGACAGCTCCATTTGGCTTACACAAGTTAATGCGCTTTACGACAACAAAGAGATGGAACGCATTAAAGAAGCGCTTTACAGTCAACGCCAAAGCCTAAGAAACAAAATACAAAAGAATGTTGAGGCAATGGATATTGTAAAAGAAAAATTAAAAGAAATGATAGCAAGCGATCCCGAAAATGCAAAAGTAATTATGAAAATACTTGCAAAATACGGAGATGCATTCTAAAATATTTATTTCAGGGATTAAAAAAGACGGAAAGGATTTTTATAAACACGATGAAAGAACTCGAAAAAACCTATAATCCTGCCGACATTGAGCAGAGACTTTATGATAAATGGCTTGAAAAGAAGTATTTTCACGCAGAGCCGGATGAAAACAAAAAACCTTTTACAATAATAATACCGCCTCCAAATATCACGGGACAGCTCCATATGGGACATGCCCTCGATAATACAATGCAGGACATTATTATTCGTGTAAAGAGAATGCAAGGTTATAATGCACTTTGGCAACCGGGAACGGACCATGCCAGCATCGCAACCGAAGTAAAAATACTTGAGCAGCTCAAAAAAGAAGGCATCACAAAAGACGATTTAACAAGAGAAGAGTTCTTGGAGCGTGCTTGGGAATGGAAAAAAGAATACGGCGGAAGAATTATTAATCAGCTTAAAAAGCTCGGCTCGTCATGCGATTGGGACAGAGAACGTTTTACAATGGATGAGGGCTGTAACAAGGCCGTAAAAGAAGTTTTCGTTAAACTTTACGAAAAAGGACTTATTTATAAAGGATCAAAAATAATCAACTGGTGTCCGGTATGTAAAACATCCATTTCGGATGCGGAAGTTGAACATGAAGAAAAAGCGGGACATTTTTGGCATTTAAGATATCCTATTGCGGGAACGGATAAATACATTCAACTTGCCACAACACGTCCGGAAACAATGCTTGGAGATAGCGCGGTAGCTGTAAATCCAAAGGATGACAGATATAAAGATTTAATCGGCAAAAAAGTAATTTTGCCACTTGTTAACAAAGAAATACCGATTATCGGAGATGAATATGTTGATATGGAATTCGGAACGGGTGTTGTAAAAATCACACCGGCGCATGACCCTAACGACTTTGAAGTGGGAAAACGTCATAATCTTCCTGAAATCAACATAATGAACGATGATGCAACAATCAACTCTCTCGGAGGCAAATATGCGGGAATGGACAGATATGAAGCCCGCAAAGCAATTGTTGCTGATTTGGAAGCAGGCGGATTCTTGGTAAAAATCGAGGATCACTCTCATGCTGTGGGAACACATGATAGATGTAAAAGTATAGTCGAGCCTTTAATCAAACCGCAATGGTTCGTTAAAATGGACGAGCTTATAAAGCCTGCGGTTGAGGCCGTTAAAAATAAAGAAATCCAGCTTATCCCGGAAAGAATGGATAAGATTTATTATAACTGGACAGACAATATCAGAGACTGGTGTATTTCAAGACAGCTTTGGTGGGGACATCAAATTCCGGCATTTTATTGTGAGGAATGCGGTGAAGTTGTTGTAACAACAGGAAAACCGGATAAATGTCCTAAATGCGGATCAACACATTTTAAGCAAGATGAAGATACTTTGGACACATGGTTTTCGTCGGCACTTTGGCCGTTTTCCACATTGGGATGGCCTGAAAAAACCAAAGATTTGGAATATTTCTACCCGACAGATGTACTTGTAACGGGCTACGATATCATTTTCTTCTGGGTTATCAGAATGATATTCTCGGGCTATGAGCAAATGGGAGAAAAACCGTTTAAATACGTACTTTTCCACGGACTTGTAAGAGACAGTCAAGGACGTAAAATGAGTAAATCCTTAAATAACGGTATCGATCCTCTTGAAATAATCGCAAAATACGGTGCCGATGCCCTTAGATTTACATTGATTACAGGTAATGCACCGGGCAATGACATGCGCTTCTACATGGAAAGAGTGGAGGCTAGCAGAAATTTTGCAAACAAAATTTGGAATGCATCACGTTTTATTATGATGAATATGCCGGAAGACGGTATTAAATCAGTGGATAAAAATGTTCTTACGGATGCCGACAAGTGGATTATTTCAAAAGCCAACAAGCTTGTTAAAGATGTTACGGAAAATATCGAAAAATTTGAGCTTGGAATAGCCGCAGACAAGATTTACGACTTTGTATGGGAAGAATTCTGCGACTGGTATATTGAAATGGTTAAGCCGCGCCTTTATAATAAAGATGATTCGACAAGAGATGCGGCTTTATATACTCTTAAAGAAGTATTGATTATTGCGCTTAAACTTTTGCATCCATATATGCCGTTTATAACCGAAGAAATCTTTTGCACGATTCAGTCGGATGAAGAATCGATAATGATTTCAAAATGGCCGGAATATGATGAAGCAAATAATTATTCCGATTCCGAAGCGGAAGTTGAACTTATAAAAGAAGCTGTAAGAGGTATAAGAAATGCCAGAAAGAACTTAAACGTTCCAAACAGTAAAAAGGCAGAAGTAATAGTGGTAAGCGAAAAAACATTCGTAAAAGAAACTTTCGAAAAAGGAAAAGTTTTCTTTGCTACTCTTGGTTTTGCAAGCGAAGTTAAAATTCAAAGCGACAAATCGGGAATCGGAGACGATGCGGTTTCTGTCGTAACTTCGGATGCCGTTATTTATATTCCGTTGGATCAGCTTGTAGACAGTGAAAAAGAAATAGCTCGTCTCAAGGAAGAAGAAAAGAAACTTGAAGCAGAGCTTGAACGTGTTAATAAAATGCTTGCAAACCCTAACTTTGTATCAAAGGCACCTGAAAAGAAGATTGCCGAAGAGAGAGCAAAGAAGGAAAAATACGAGCAAATGATGGAACAGGTAAAAATGCAGCTTGAAAGAATGATCTAGCTTATATTCCAAAAAAGGAGAAAGACATGATTAATTTTGATGAAGAAGTAAAGAATTTTTATCCAAGCCTTGAAATCGATCAGGTAGAAGATGCGATATATAATGAAAACCAGATTACGGACATGACGGATGTTATGTTGCAGATGATGGAAGACATGAAGAAGAACAAATAGTGTGAAAGAGGACAGATTATGCAGTGCTATAAATGCGATAACCATCTGACCGAAGGAAACCATTGCGAGTTTTGCGGTGCGGATGTTACATATTACAAAAAAATTGTATATAGCTCTAACGCACTATACAACGTTGCGTTGGAAAAAGCTCAAACAAGAGACTTGTCGGGTGCAATTTATTTTCTTCACCAAAGCCTGAAGATGAACAAGAAAAACATCAATGCAAGAAATCTTCTCGGACTTGTTTACTACGAAGTAGGCGAAGTTTCGGAAGCTCTTTCACATTGGGTTATCAGTAAGAACTTTCAGCAGGAGGACAATATTGCGGTTAAGTATTTAAATGCAATACAAAATAACCAATCTCGTTTGGAGACTGTTAACCAAACAATAAAAAAATTCAATAAAGCCCTCGAATATACAAAACAGGGAAATTACGACCTTGCGGTTATTCAGTTGAAAAAAGTACTTACGATTACGCCGAACTATGTTAAAGGTAATCAGCTTTTGGCACTCCTTCATATGCGTGCCGGCGAGTATGACAAAGCAAGACGTGCCATTGTAGGTGCATTAAAGGTAGATAATACAAATACAAAGAGCATACGTTTTCTTACGGAAATAAGAGAACAGCTTGCGGCTTCAGAGGCAAATATTTCACCTCGCGAAAAGAAGGAAAAACGTGCCCTTGAAGAACAAAAGAAGCCTCTCAGCGGAAATGATGTTATTATTCCGAATTACAGTTTTAAGGAATATTCAAAACCGACAATGACAATAATAAATATTATTATCGGTGTTATAATCGGTGCGGCTATTATTTTATTCCTCGTTACTCCGGCAAAAACGGCCTCCGTGCGATCTGAGTACAAGCAGGTTGTATTGGAATACGAAACAAAGATAACCGCTTTGGAAACAACCATAAGTCAGCTTTCGGAAAATGACAACCAGACGGCGGATGCAAAAGCCGCTTATGAAGCAACTATCAATGATTACGATTATTTGATTGCGGCATATAACAAATATACGGCTAAAGCATATGTGGAGTCTGCGGATTATTTATACGGAATCAGCACATTGGAGGGTAAATCGGAAAACTTCGTAGCATTATATAACGCCTTTGTGGCAGATTGCTTAGCACAGGCTACAAACCAGGCAAATCAAACAGCTTGGAATGCTTACAATTCGGGCGATTACGATAATGCCATTGCTTATTTTGAAAGATGTGCAAAATATGATGCCACAAATCCGGATCATCTTTACAACTTGGGTATGTCATATACCGCAAAGGGTGATACAGCCAATGCAAACGCAATATATCAAAGAGTTGTGGAAAGCTTCCCGGGAACGCCACAGGCCGGGCGAGCACAAGCTGATATTCAGTAGAAGAAGATTTAAGTATAATAATAAAAAGATTAATATGGTAATAAAAAAGAACATGATTCCTAAGGGCTCATGTTCTTTTGATTTAAGTGTTAAAATACCGTTATTTATTATATGATTGTGATTTTAAGCATATCGGAAGGTGCACGTTTTACAACGGAACCCCCCGCAACGATAACAACCGTATCTCCCGGAGAGATTTCTCCGTTTTGTCTTGCAACCTCCAAAGCATATTCGAAAAGACTCTCGGCAGAAGTTTGATCTTCAACCACATATGCCGAAACACCGCGTGCAAGAGCAAGTTGTCTTGCAGCCTTTTCTTTTGTAACCGCCGCAATAATAGGGCAATTAGGATGGAAATCGGCTATTAAGTGAGCAGTACGACCACTTCTTGTTACAACAAGTATTGCGGAAGCATTTATATATCTTGCGGCATCACAGGCAGCAAGGGAAATTGTTGTAGCAATATCTTTTTCGAGCTCAAGCTTTTCGAATGGAATAACAGGCTTATAAGATAATTCTTTCTCGGCAGCCGTTACAATATCTGACATTGTTTTAACAGCTTCAATAGGATAGTCTCCTGCAGCGGTTTCCCCCGAAAGCATAACAATGGTTGTTCCCGAATAAACTGCATTGGCAACGTCCGAAACTTCGGCTCTTGTAGGAAAAGGGCTGGCAGTCATGGATTCAAGCATCTGTGTTGCTGTAACAACGGGAACGCCCTTTTTGTAGCATTTTCTGATCATCTGCTTCTGGATGCCAGGTATAACAGTGTAATCCATTTCAACGCCCATATCACCTCGGGCAATCATAACACCGTCGGCGTATTTGATTATTTCATCAAGACTGTCGATACCCGATGCATTCTCGATTTTTGCAATTATCTTTATTTTATCTCCGCCGTTTGAGTTCAAAAACTCTCTGAGATCAATAATATCCCATGCCGTACGGGTAAAAGAGGCAGCAACAAAATCAACATCGTTTTCGATACCGAATAAAATATCGTTTTTATCAACTTCGCTTAAGTAAGGCATCGGAATGGTAATGTTTGGAATGTTAACACCTTTGTGGTTTGAAACTTTTCCGCCTATAACTACACTGCACTTTACATCGTTTCCTTCAATTTCGGTAACGTTTAAAACAATATGACCGTCGTCAATAAGAATTTCGGAACCTAAACTAACATATTTTGCAAGATCGGGATAAGTTGTGGCAACTTTTCCGGCATCACCGAGGAAATCTCCCGATGAAAGAATAAATTCTTTTCCCGGTTCCAAAACAACTTTGCCGTCTTTAAAATCCTTAACACGAATTTCCGGACCTTTTGTATCAAGCAAAATAGCTACATTAGCATTTAATTTCTCACGAATTCGCTTAACTCTGTCGATTCTGTCCTTTTGCTCTTCATATGTTCCGTGAGAGAAATTCATGCGGGCACAGTTCATTCCGGCTTTTATAAGCTCTTCAACCTTCTGGTCGCTGTCAACTGCTGGACCAAGTGTACAAATAATTTTAGTATTTCTCAAAAATTATTCCTCCAATCTATATTCTGTATAATTGTATTGAAATCAATACAATAATTCCTCTCATCCTAGTCCATAGTATAGCATAATTATTCAGCATTTGCCACTAGTTTATCAAGCGTTGAATTAAAATCTATAGTCAATGTCTGGCCTGCCTTAATGTCGCCCTTCAAAATCTCCGTTGCAGCAAGGGTTTCCACATGTTTTTGCAAGAACCTCTTAAGCGGTCTGGCACCGTAAACCGGATCGTAGCCATTGTCGATTATAAATGATTTTGCATTTTCAGTAAGTTTAACTTTCAGCTCTTTCATGGCCAAACGCTTGTTAAGTTCAAGCATAAGCAGATCCACAATAGCTCCGATGTTGGATTTCGAAAGCGGATTAAACATTATAATCTCATCCAGTCTGTTTAAAAACTCAGGTCTGAAATGTGCCTTAAGCTCTTTCATTACAAGATCTTTGGTTGTATCCGATATTTCTGAATTATCCGAAGATGAATTATCGTCAATATCCTGCAAAATATATGGAGAGCCAAGATTTGATGTAAGGATGATAATAGTGTTTTTAAAATCAACCGTACGTCCCTGAGAATCGGTAATTCTACCATCATCCAATACCTGTAAGAGGATATTGAAAACATCGGGATGAGCCTTTTCGATTTCATCAAAAAGGATAACACTGTAAGGTTTTCTTCTTACGGCTTCGGTTAATTGTCCGCCTTCATCGTATCCCACATATCCCGGAGGCGCTCCCACAAGACGTGACACCGAATGTTTCTCCATATACTCACTCATATCGATACGAACGATGTTGTTCTCATTGTCAAAGAGGCTTTCCGCCAAAGCTTTTGCAAGCTCTGTTTTACCGACACCCGTAGGTCCGAGGAAAAGGAAGGAACCTATAGGTTTTGTGGGATCTTTTATGCCGGCCTTGGAACGCATAATCGCCTCACTGATAAGAGTAACGGCCGTGTCCTGTCCGATAACTCTCTTATGGAGAATATTAGGCAAATTCAAGGCTTTGCTACGCTCCGATTCCGTAAGCTTGGAAACCGGAATGCCGGTCCATCTTGAAATGATTTGAGCAATTTCTTCTTCGGAAACAGCCTCTCTAACCAGGCTTAAGTCCTTGTCTTTAACCTGCTTTTCGGCCTCTTCCAAAGCCTTTTTTGCTTGAGGAAGACGTCCGTATTTGATTTCCGCAACCTTTTCAAGGTCGTAGTCGCGCTCCGCAATTTGGATTTGATTATTCAAATCTTCTATTTCTTCACGCAATTTACTTAAGGATGAAACGCTGGATTTTTCGTTTTCCCATTTTGCAACCTTGTTGTTGTATTCATCTTTAATCTCCGCCAATTCCTTTTGAAGATTTGACAGACGTTCGCGACTTAAATTGTCCGTTTCTTTCTTAAGAGCCGTTTCTTCGATTTCCATCTGCATCAGTTTGTGACGAAGTTCGTCAAGTTCCGTTGGCATGGAATCAAGCTCGGTTTTAATAAGGGCGCAAGCCTCATCAATAAGGTCAATGGCTTTATCCGGCAAGAAACGGTCCGAAAT
>CACZQX010000050.1 GCA_902783445.1 uncultured Lachnospiraceae bacterium | reverse complement strand
TGTACAGGAGGGTGTACCTCTTAAGCTGTATCCCGGATATACTTACAACTTCCCTGAAGGAAGTACATGGACCATCGAAGGTGATCCTACAATATACTGTGGAGGTAACAAGTTCGTCGTTACCAACAATGTTGAAATCAAGTTCAAAAAGAACTAGATGAAAGATTGAATAGGGCAACCTAGATAATTGAAAGGGATTAATATACAGGATAGAGCCGGTGCGTAAGCATCGGCTCTATCATTTTAAAGAGGTAACACGTTATTGTCTAAGGATAAAATATTTAGTAAAATATAAATGGACAATTGATGCAAAAATCTAATTGAATTATTTATATATTTGTGTTGACAAAACAGGCAATTAAAATGAAAGATGATTTTATATCTGACTTAAATAAGTCTGCAATAAATGCCGCAGAAATTGGTCTAATAGCTAGAGACAAATTGTCTTTTGAAAAAGTATTTGTGTCATAAACCTAGTAAATAGGGCGATTGGCACAAAATAGAAAATAAAAAATGCTGTTCCTTTTATGGGACAGCGTTTTCTTTTGCCTCTGATATAATCAATTTATCAAATGAAACAAATAACTTTGTCCATAGTTTGTTGTTTCACTCCTTTCATCTTTTGGTTAAATAATTGGTACTTTTCGAATGAAATGATTCTCTTCCTGGATAGTAGGAAAGTACCTCCCGGGACACGGGACATAAGCCTGATTAGGAAGATATGAATACGCAATTAGATCAGGCCCTCCTTTCTTTGGTCGATAAAGCTCGTCGTATGGCGAGCTTTATTGTTTTGTAATATAAAAAAAGGAACTTTAGATATATAACTATTGAGATATTTGTTCACGAAGTTTTACTTTTTTTAACCAGTCCGCAGAGATTATCATATATCCATTTCACGCCAAGCGGTCCCATAATTCCTATGACGAGATATGCCAGCTTGACATTGGGGTTGATTTCCCAGAAATACCACTCTGTTTCCAGAAAAGTCTCAATACTGAAATATGGCAGCGGAGCAATCACTTTACTAATCATCATTAGAATGCAGTTGAAGATATTAAAAAACGTGATATGCAGGCCCATAATCCAGAAGGTATTGCATGACATATAATTGATGAATTTGCTTTCAGCAAGTGGCTTTTCGAGTAGATCCGATATTGTCAGCCAAAACGTTATTCCGATTACGGAAGAAATTAATGGAGTAACTATGTACGGGCTGGTGAATCCTGCCAGTTCGTCTATTGTATCAAAAGCCACATCGTAGGCTGTCGGCAGATACAACGTGCGAATCATATTGAAAATAAGAAGCGTCACGAGTATGCAGATTTTCCATCCCACCTTAAGTTTCGTATGTTTTTCCTCGAGATGTTTTCTATAGATAATTCCGAGTTCTAAAAAAGGAAGGAAAAACAAAACTTTTAGCGGCAGTAAAATAAAGTGAATAGTTTCCGGCATAAGTGTTTTTGCTAAATATACGGTGATTAGATGCAGTGCGCAGAATATAGCAAACATTATATAGCTGTTCCAGATTTTACCAAGCAATTTTTTTAGAACTGCATATACTAAAAGAAGCGAAAAAAGCGTAATTACAAACCACATTGGAGTAACAAGCGCAAAGGGCGAACCGCAAGTTACTATGCGTTCAAGCATATATAAAAGATAACCCGAAGGGTATGGCACGAATGATCCGGTTTTAAACAGGTTCATCAATAACTGTATAATGAAAACCAAGGCTGATATGCCTACATAAGGAAAGAGGAGCGTTTTTATTTTCTTCCAGGTAAACTGTAGCAAATTGGTATCTGAATCCACCTTGTTAAAATATCCCGAAATAAATACAAACATCGGCATAAAAAAGGAGTTATACGGAATATAATCTCCGAAAAGATTCAACGCCGTAAAGGTATGGTGATCCACAACCATAAATATACCGATTGCAGACAACAACATGAATTTTTTGTTTGATTTGCTTCGTTTCTCGGTCATGCTTGCAACTTTCCTTCGCCTTTGCCACTCTTTCAATCCAATATTTTACCACAAAAGGTGTGCGCACAGAGGGCAAATGTTTGAGGTCACAATTTGTGACCTCAAAGAAGTGGGTACGAGTGGGGAGATTCTTGTTTCTATTTGACTAAGAAAGCGTATTTTTAGGCTTTTCAACTTTACAACACAGAACATACGTTCTATAATAAAATAGATGAGAGGCACCGCAGAATTGTTTGAGGTCACAATTTGTGACCTCAAAGAAGGAGGTGCAGATAGGGAAAAACCAGAGATATTCAACGGATA
>CACZQX010000049.1 GCA_902783445.1 uncultured Lachnospiraceae bacterium | reverse complement strand
GCACCCTAAGCATCCTAAAAAGGTTGAAATTACATTTATTAACAATAAATTATCTTATTTCAAAAAATCAAGGTTTGAAGGATCAACATATCCTGTTGAAAGGTATTCATCAACTGTCTGAGCGTTAACGAAGATTGTACCTGCCTTCTGAACATGACCTGCTTCAAGTGTTCCATCCATGATACCTGTAGCTACTTCAAGCATTTCATTGGCTGTATCATTTACAGAACCTGTAAGAACCATGCCTCTGAAAGGTGTTTTACCATCGATAGAATCTTTAATAAGGTTTGCTGATGCATCATCACCGTTAATTGCGAAGATGCCATATCCTGTAAAGTCTGTTACAGGTGAGCTAACGCCTGTGAAGAAGCTGTTGATACCCTGAGCAATAGCATTGTGTGCTGTCAAGAATACTTTGATTTCAGGGTTTGTTGTATTTAAGTTTTCCATAGCAGCCTGACCTGTTGAAATATCTTCAGCTGTACAAGCTACTTCTTTAACTGCATTAGGATCTACTTTCTTTGAAAACTCAGCAATCTTTAAGAGTTCATCTGCCTGGATAACACCTGTATCTGCATCTCTTTCAGAGAATACTGCTACAGGAACAGAACCGTCTGCTGCATCTGCGTAAGCTTCATCAATCCATGCTGCTGCCATTTTTGCCATGCTGTCTGCAAGTTCTGCATCATCAGATACCATAAGTGCATCATACTGAGATGTTGGTGCTACGAAAGCGATAACTTTGATACCTGCATCCATTGCTTTCTGGATTGTTGAATCCATTGCTTCAGGAGCAACTGACCAGATAAAGAGTACATCAACTCCCTGAGCGATGAAGTTTTCTGCTGCTTCAATCTGTTTTGTTGGGTCGAATGAACCATCAGCATATGATGCTGACCAACCTGCGCCTTCAAATACTGTTACGAATTCATCTGCAAGTGCCTGGAAGAAATCTCCTCCAAGACCAAATGTTACAAAACCTACTTTTTTGCCACCGCCTGCATCTCCGCCTTTGTCACAACCCACAAGTGCAAGGCTCATGACTGTTACTACAAGCAACAATGCGAATAACTTTTTCATTTTTTTCATTTCCTTTTTTCCTCCATATTTTTCTATAATATATTTAAGCCACTTTGCGCGACCTTTTAACATTACATAGCCTTTGCGTTCCTGTTAGTAAGGTAAAGTGAGATAAGCATTATCGCACCTTTTGCGATGTACTGTGGATATGTTCCGAGGTTAATAAGCTGCATACCGTTTGCAAGTACACCGAGTACAAATACAGCAACTATAACTTTCCAAAGTGTACCTTCACCACCTTTTAAGGCTACACCCGAAAGTACACAGGCTGTGATACCCGTAAACTCAATACCCGTACCGGTTGATGAGTCTGCCGAACCTGCACGTGATGCAAGAAGGAGCGCACCAATACCTACGAAAATACCTGCTATTGTAAATGAAAGAACCTTAATTCTTCCTACGTTAAGACCTGCAAGTCTTGCAGCTTCCGGGTTGTCACCCGCCGCATAAACTTTTCGGCCGACTTTTGTTTTTTGCATTACAAAACCGATACCTACCAAGATAACAACCATTACGATTACGTTGATTGGAATAGGTCCGATTTTACCCTGTCCCAAAATCATGAATGATGTTGGAAGGTTGTGGAATGTTTTAGATCCACTGATAAGGAATGATATACCCTGGAATATCGCCATGGTACCCAAGGTTACTATCATTGTGTGACTCTTTAACTTTAGTGCCATGATACCGTTAAAGCATCCGAGTGCACTACAAAGGGCTACTGCGATAATCGATCCGAGAAGAGGATTTAATCCGTATACGCTCATAAGCTTTGTTACAAGTACTGCCGCAACAGACATCTGATAACCGATTGACAAGTCACAACCACCACTGATCATGATAATCATTACCGCTGCCGAAACTACCGCAACGTGAACATTCTGAACAAGAATGTTTGTAAGGTTAAGTGGTGTAAAGAAATTTTCAGACATTATGCTGAAGAATATAATCAAACCAACAAGCAAAATAGGCAAGGCTAAATCTGTAAGAATCTCACCTACGTTTTTTTTCTTTGTTAAAGCCATTTTTATGCGTCCTCCCTAATACCTGATGCTAAGCTCAGGACTCTTTCCTGTGTAAAATCTTCTTTTTTCAACTCACCCATCTGGTTTCCTTCATAAAGAACGATGAGTCTTTCGCTCATTCCCAAAAGTTCTTCCATATCGGAAGAAACCATAATGATTGATTTGCCGCTCTCTGCAAGTTCATTCATTAGCTCGTAGATTTCTCGCCTGGCACCGATATCAATACCTCTTGTAGGTTCATCAAATATAAGAATGTCCGGATCGGCTGCCAATACCTTTGCGATAACGACTTTCTGCTGGTTACCACCTGAAAGATTGTTTGCCAGCTGACTCAGGTAAGGAGTTTTTATTCTCATTCTGTCTCTGTATTTTACCGCTATTTCCTCTTCTTTTTTTGTTGAAATAATACCTGATTTACTTGAAATTGCATCCATATTTGAAATTGCAATATTCCAGTCAATCGGTTTGTCCACAAAACATCCCTGGAATTTTCTGTCTTCCGGAATAAGACCTATTCCGTCTTTAACTGCATGAGACGGCAGTTTATAATGACATTCTTTTCCGTTTTTGATGATTTTTCCGGATGTTTTCTTTGCTGCACCGTATATTACATGCATAAGCTCCGTTCTTCCGGCACCTACAAGTCCGGCAAAGCCCAAAATCTCTCCTTTATGGAGTTTAAAGCTAATATCGTGAACACCGTTACCCGTAACATTTTCAACCTCAAGCACCACTTCCTCGCTTGCGGGTTTTTTCTCGGGATATGTGTTTCCAAGCTCTCTACCTACCATATGTTTAATAAGGTCATCCTGATCGGTTTCGCTAATATTCATTGTTGTAATGAATTTTCCATCTCTAAGGACCGATACTCTGTCGCAAATAAGGAACAGTTCGCTAAGTCTGTGAGAAATATAAATAACCGTTATTCCATCGTTTTTCAACTTATGAACAAGCTTATAGAGTTTTTCTTGCTCCGCAACGGTAATGGCCGCAGTCGGCTCATCCATGATTACAACCTTTGCGTTCATAACCACGGCTTTTGCAAGCTCTACAATCTGCCTGTTTGCAACAGATAAATCTCTAATCAAGTCATTTGGTGAAAACTCAGCGTCAAATATCTCTAAAAGCTCTTTCGCTCTTTTAAATCTGTCTTTTTTATCAAGAACCATTTTTTCTTTGTCGCTCATACCCATAAAGATGTTGTCCACAACGCTCATTGCTTCAAACTGAATGAGTTCCTGATAAACCACTGCTATACCCAATTCTATCGACTTCGAAGGTGTAAGATAATCATACTCTTTTCCTTCAAATACAATTGTTCCACTTGTAGGTTCTATAGCTCCGGAAATTGTTTTGATAAATGTTGATTTTCCGGCACCGTTTTCTCCTACCAGTGCGTGAACCTCTCCCTTTTCAAATGAAATCGAAACATCGTCAAGTGCCTTTACGCCAGGGTAATCTTTAGTTATATTATTTAAACTTAAAATTTCCACAACCGGCACCTCCTCTTCTTAACTACATGATGATTATACTTTTAAGGCCTTTAATAAACTTTAAACTTTTTGCCATAAAACAAATTTGTTTTTTGCGTTTTTTAAAAGCTTGATAAATTTTTAACTATAAAAGACAAATTTTAATTGCCTTTTTTTGTTTTTTGACTTAGAGCCTGTATACAACATGAATAAATTTTATCTCATTTGGCTCTAAAACTATGTCCACATTTACTTTTCCGTTTTTTGACTCCTGAGTTTCCAAAACCATGTGAGGGGTTGTGATTCGCGTCAGGTATTTCAAATCCTCGGGACGCAGTTCCTCAGGCTCGGACATGGAAATCCATTCGTCCTGAATACTTCCGAATCCTTTGTTTACACTATAGGTTCTTATCAAATAATTGCCTTCCTTTAAGGCCGGAAGTTCAAAATGAATATATTGCCTTTTGTTGTCCGTAAAGACATTACCCACATTGTCCAATGTAAGTTCGTCCTCAAACTGCAAACCGTAATGGTAATCCAGTTTCTTCAGATTGTGGCACAAAATTCTCCAGTTACCGCCGCCGTTTCCGCTGATAACATAGTTGTCACCCCGCTTATAAAGATACTTTCCAAGCCTGTTCATAAATTCAAAGGCATAATATGCGGGCTTTGGAATTCCGTCCTTTGTAAGCAGACCGCCACATCCGTTTAAGAGCTTATCCGTATCGTAGTAATTTCCGTATAAATCAGATCCGGTCCAATAACCCATAAGGTCGACGCCGTTTATGCAATCCGACATATTCTTAACCAAATATGCGCCTTTCATAACATGATCGTTTAAGACATTTCTATTTGATACGGAAAAGTTCCATTCCGTTACATGAAACTCTTTTGCATCAAACTTTTCTTCTTTTATGATTCTTTTACAGGTTTCAATGCTGTTTACTATTATGTTTGAGTCCATGGACTGATTTTTTCCTTCACCTACCTCAGGTGTGTAAGGATAACAGTAAATCGATATGAAATATGGCTGATTTTTCTTTTTCTTCCACTGTGAAAGGATTTCTCTGAAAATATCCTCACCGTAGCGAAGTCCGAATCCGCCTCCACCGAATTTGACGTTCGGCACATATCTTTTAATGATTCCCGCAATAAAATCGAAAAGTTCTATATACATGGGAACGGAAGTCATCTTATCCGCAACCTCGTCCATTGCCACGTATTTTTCAAGCTCGGTTTTCCAAAGTTCGAAATACCATGTTTCCACCTCTTCCACGCGGTAACGGTTTACAAGGTGGCGAAACATCTTTCCGAAAAATGCTTCTACGTTTTTCTTATCCTCCGAAATGGTTTGCGCTTGAGAATAAAGAAGAACGGTTCTTGCATTCCTTACGATTTTTTTCGGTTTTGCTCTAAGCTCCATATAAGGCTTTAAGTCATTTTCCAAAAGGAAGTCGATAATTCTGTCCAAATTATCATAGTTGTAAGTTTCTTCTCCATCCCTGTTTATCAGGTACATTTCCGGAGTATACAAATCCCAAAATCTTACGTATTTAAAGCCAAGATTGTTTTTGAGATAGAGCAGATGCTTTTGAACGTTTGAATTAAGCAAATCCATAGCCGAACCGATGTTGATCATTTTATTCCAGCTTGGCTTTATCTCTTCTTTTTTAAGGTCGGTTAAGATAACGCTCTTTCTGTTAGACTCATTGTCAACCGGTTTTTCTTTTGGATTATCCTTAAAAAACTTGTTAACCTTTTGTCTGATTTCCTGCTCTTCTTCTCTTGTTCTGCTCTTTTTGTCCGCTTCTCCCAACCACTGTTTTCTGAAAACCGTCGGTGTCATACCGTACTTTTCTTTAAAGGTTTTGTTAAAAGCCGCAGCGGAAGCAAAACCGTTGTCCATAGCTATTCTTACTACGGAAGTATCCGAATATAAAAGCTGTTGAACCGAGTTGTTTAATCTTACCGAATTAACATATTCCACAAAGCTTAAGCCAAATTGCTTTTTGATATACTTTGAAAGATATGCGTTTGATAAATACAATTTTTTGGATAACTCGTTTAAGCTTATATTTTTGTTGTAATTGTACTTAATGTACTCCTCTATTTGTTGTTTTCTCTCATCAAATTTGTGAGTTTTTCTGTCAAACTGATCGGATGATTTGTCAACCAAGAAGTCGTGGGTCAAAATGTGCAGCATCTGATAATAGAGGCTGTTTACATATATTTCGTCACGGCCTTTGTTGTTATACTCTTCCCAAATCAACTTTCTGATTATTGACCTTACTTCATCACAAGATTCGTTGTTTTCCACAGATGTGTTGCACCAAAACAGCGCCATATCTTTTTTTAACATCTGTATCAGTTCCGAATAAGGAACGTGTACACAGAATGTGAGCAATTCTCCTCTGGCCTTGTATCCGTGAAGGGTATCAACATTAACTATTAGGAAATCGTCTTTTTTCAGAAGGTAGGTCTTGCCTTCCATGCTAAAGTCCACTTCTCCGTCTACTACGAAGAAAAGCTCCACATCCGAATGTACATGCTCATTATTGGTCTTTAAAATTGAAAAGTCACAAAACATATTTTTATCCTCTTATTTCGAAACCCTTATTTTAAGAGCGTTTGG
>CACZQX010000048.1 GCA_902783445.1 uncultured Lachnospiraceae bacterium | reverse complement strand
TTGCATAATTGTATCGTTGGTTATAAGTATAACCGGAGTGGCATCTCCCGTTACCTCTTTCAAACAATATGCATCAAAGAGTATTCGATTGTCGGGCTTTTTGCTAAGTTCATCCTCGATGCTGAAAGAAGAAAGTTTGTTGTCAAAATCTTCTTTTATGCAGGATGTGGACAAGTTTGAAGAGTTAAACACATAAAGCGTACCGCCGGAAGAAAGCTTAACACCTTCACGGTAGTTTCCAAGGAAGTTGAAACTTGCCTCTTTAAGCTGTCTGATAGCTTCTCTGGCGTTGTAACCTCGCTCACCGCTGTCGTTTTTGTGATTATCCAATTCTTCAATAACCGTTGTGGAAATGTAGACATCGTTATCTTCCAAAGAAGTAACGATATTTGGCGCTGTCATAAGAATATTGGTATCCAATACATATTTCTTTTTCATGTAAAATCCCCTTTATAAGCTAGTTTTTTATTGAATGAATCGATACCCCTCCTTTAATTATATTTTACTATAAAAGCTTCGCTTTGACTATGAGTTTTTGCTTGCTTAAAAGCAAAGAATCCACCGTGAAAACACAGTGGACCCTTTGACTTATAACTAATATTTCTATAGGAACTTTTTAGCAAAAGACTTTGCTTCTTCAATTGAATTTTTGGCATTTTTTCCTTTGCAGTAGAAGAACTCGTTTTCAACCGCGATTCCTTTGGCTGCAAGGCCGTTTTTGATTAAATCGATTGAATGCTTTGTAAGTGATGATGTTGAAAAAACAACAGCTTTTGAAACTTTTGAAGCATCTATGCCTGCCAAATAATTTTTTAAATTTTTATCAAGACCGTATGCATATAAAGCACCGCCTATAAATAAAACATCGGCATTTTCGCTTAATGCGGCGCCTGCATCCGTTACGGAAACCGCATTTACACCCGCTGCTTCTGCAATAGCGTCGGCGATAAGTTTTGTATTGCCGGATCTTGACATATATCTTACTGCTACTGACATAATGAAACCTCCTGATATTTAAATTGAACTCAATTAAATTGTATCAAACAAAAAATAAATGTCAATAGTTTTTTTGAAAAAATTTTAATTGCTGCGAAGATATCCTAAATTCAAAGGATAAAGGATTAAAGAAATGGTTAAGAAGAAATTCGCAAAAATCATGACAGCTACACAATCTACAGAAAAAATAAAGTAACAGAATAATTTTGTTAAAATAATCTTAAATAAACCTTCAAATATAATTGTCAACCGTTTTTGAAATAATGGTTGACAATTTTTTTGCACAAGTTTACAATCGACATTGTCGACAGACACGTATCATTGTTTGATAAAACGGAGTAACCATGGCAACTAAAGATAATCTTTTAAAAGTTCTTGAAAAAGAAAAAGGAAAATATTATTCAGGTGAAGAACTGGCTTTGGCATTGGATGTTTCCAGGACATCGGTTTGGAAAGCGGTAAATGCCTTAAGGAAAGACGGCTATAACATAAGTGCCGTTACCAATAAAGGCTATTGCCTTGCCGAAGACACAGATATATTGTCACAGTCCGGCATAGAAAAGTACTTGGAAGCCGAAAAAAGCGGCTTTGATATTGAAGTACTTAAAGAAACGGAATCAACCAACACATACTTGAAAGAGCTTGCCGAAAAGGGGGCAAAGGAGTGGAAGGTTGTTGTTTCCGCCTGCCAGACAAAGGGTAAGGGAAGGCTTGGAAGACGTTTCGAATCTCCGGGAAATACAGGGATTTACTTGAGCATCTTACTTAAACCCGGCCACATTCCTGCGCAGAAAGCCGGCATGATCACCACGCTTGCGGCAGTTGCTGTAAGTGAGGCTATTGAGGAAGTTTCGGATAACGAGGCTTTGATAAAATGGGTAAATGACATTTATATTAATGGCAAAAAGGTTTGCGGAATACTCACGGAAGCTGCCTTTGACATGGAAAACAGTTCTTTAAGCTATGCCGTGCTGGGTATAGGAATCAATGTTTACGAGCCGGAAGGCGGCTTTGACGGAAGCATAAAAAACATTGCGGGAGCTGTTTTTGAAGAAAAGGTAAATGACATTAAGAATAAGCTAACCGCCCTTGTATTGACAAAGGTTAAGAATTATTACAATGAGCTTGTTGATAATGAAAAAGGCAAAAATGCAAGCTTCATTGCTAAGTATAAAAAGAAAAGCTTGGTTTTGGGAAAAGAGATTAGCGTAATAAAACATAATGAAACCAAGCCCGCAAAAGCCATTGATTTGGATGATGAATGTCATTTGATAGTTGAATATGAGGATAAGAAAAGGGAAGTGCTGGCTTCCGGAGAAATCAGCATAAGGGTGAAAAAATGAAAAAAATAACTACGTTGGATTTGATATTGTGTGCAATGTTTGTGGCGCTTATTACTGTGGGAACATTTATAAGAATCCCGCTTCCTTTGGTGCCTTTTACAATGCAAAATATATTTACCATGCTTGCGGGCTTGGTGTTAGGTGCAAGACTCGGACTTTTAAGCGTAAGCGTTTATATAATCATGGGACTTGTGGGAATACCTGTATTTACCCAAGGCGGCGGAATCGGATATGTTTTCCAGCCTACATTCGGATACTTAATAGGCTTTGCAATTGCGGCATTTGTATCCGGCTATATTGCATATGCGGGAAAAATGACATACAAACGCTTGCTTATAGCAAACTTTGTGGGACTTGCCATTATCTATAGCTTAGGTACCGTTTATTGCTATCTGGTAAGCAGATTCTATCTGGGAAACATTATGGGTGTAAAGGCGCTTTTGCTATCTTGCGTATTTACAACGCTTCCGAAGGATATCTTGCTTAGCTTCGGTGTGGCATATGTGGCTAAAAAGCTTGTGCCGGCTTTAAATCATATAGGCCTAAAAAAAGTAAAAACAAGCACGAACAGCTGATTTTTTGAATTTATTTAATAATCGCAAGAAAGCTTAGGTTAGGAAAATGGATATAAATATATTAAAAGATAAAGTAATAAAGGGATATGAAATAACAAAAGAGGAAGCTTTGGAGCTTGTAAAGGAAGATGCCGATAAGCTTGGAAAAGCCGCCGATGAAATAAGAAAACATTTTGTCGGCGATGCCTTTGACCTTTGCACCATCATAAACGCAAAAAGCGGCAAGTGTCCCGAAAACTGCAAGTTTTGCGCTCAATCCGCCCACAACAATACGGGCGTAAAAGAATATCCTCTTTTGGATAACGAGACTATTTTCGAAAAAGCAAAAAAAGATGCCGCAGCAGGTTGCATGCGCTTTAGTGTGGTAACATCGGGAAAAAGGCTTAATGATGAAGAGGTAGACAGAGTTTGCGAGCTTTCGAAAAGAATAATAAAAGAGCTAAAAATAGAAGTCTGTATATCCGGCGGTGTGCTTACTAAAGAAAACTACAAAAAGCTTAATGATGCGGGAGTTTCAAGAATTCATAACAATCTTGAAAGCTCGAGAAATTATTTTGCCAAAATATGCAGTAGTCATAGCTTCGATGATAAAATAAAAGCCATAAATTTTGCAAAAGAAGCGGGGCTTGAAGTATGCAGCGGCGGAATAATCGGCATGGGTGAAAGCTTTAAAGACCGTATTGATATGGCTTTTGAACTTAAAAAACTGGGAATAAAAAGTGTTCCGGTAAATGTGCTGAATCCCGTTAAAGGCACGCCTTTGGAAGGATCTGAGATCCTTAAGGCCGAAGAGATTAAGAAAACCATCGCAATTTACAGGTTTATTTTGCCTGATGTATTTATAAGACTTGCGGGAGGCAGAGGTCTTATGGCCGACAAAGGTGAAGATTTTCTAAAAAGCGGCGCAAATGCCTCCATATCGGGAGATATGCTTACAACTGCGGGAATAAGCATTGAAAGCGACATTAAAATGATCCGAAGTTTGGGATTTGATATTTAAGCATTATAAACTTGCGGTTGAAAAATAGTTGAAAATTGCTTTTAAAGAGTTGTCTTTTTGATTGTTGTTACATTCTATGTTAGAGTATATAATAAAGAGAGAAATTTCGCTTATTATAATCTCAAAGGAATGTAAGTGAACAATCGGAAGGACAATTTTTTATGTCAAAAGTTATTATGGTTCAGGGAACAATGTCAAATGCGGGAAAAAGCCTCTTGGTTGCGGGACTTTGCAGAGTCTTTAAGCAGGATGGCTATCGCGTGGCACCTTTTAAATCCCAGAACATGGCACTAAATTCATATATTACAAGCGAAGGACTGGAAATGGGCAGAGCTCAGGTTATGCAGGCGGAAGCAGCCGGAGTGGAGCCTTTGGTGTGCATGAACCCGATTTTGCTTAAACCTACGAACAATATCGGTTCGCAGGTCATTGTTAATGGCGAAGTCCTTGGAAATATGGATGCGGTTGATTATTTTAAATATAAGAAAAAACTAATACCCGATATAAAGAAAGCCTTTAAAAAACTGGAAGAGCAAGCGGATATCATCGTAATAGAAGGTGCGGGAAGTCCTGCGGAAATCAATCTTAAGGATGATGATATTGTAAATATGGGCATGGCCAAAATGGTTGATGCGCCCGTTCTTTTGGTGGGAGATATAGACAGAGGCGGCGTATTTGCACAGCTTTTGGGCACTCTTATGTTGTTGGAAGAAGATGAAAAGGCCAGAGTAAAAGGCCTTGTGGTTAATAAATTTCGCGGAGATAAAAAAATCTTGGACCCGGGTGTGGAAATGCTTGAAGAAAAGGGCAATGTGCCTGTTGTGGGGGTTGTGCCTTATATGGAGCTTTTCCTTGAAGATGAAGACAGCCTGACAGAGCGTTTTGACAAACGAAGTGCGGGCCTTATAGACATAGCGGTCATCAGATATCCGAGGATCTCAAACTTTACGGATTTAAATGTGTTTGAGCAAATGTCTGAAGTTACGGTCAGATATGTAACAAGTGTGGCCGAACTTCACAATCCGGATATGATAGTGCTTCCGGGCAGTAAAAATACCATGGGAGACCTTAAGTGGTTACGCGAGAGCGGTTTGGAAGCCGCAATTAAGCAAAAGTCAAAGAAGATTCCGGTTTTTGGCATCTGCGGCGGATATCAGATGTTGGGTGCGGAAGTTTCGGATCCGGATGGCGTTGAAGAGGGTGGAATTATCAGAGGAATGGAGCTTTTGCCTTTAAAGACAGAGCTGAAAAGCGATAAAACCCGTTGTCAAACAGAGGGCAAACTAAATAATGTAGGCGGTGCATTTGCAGAACTTTCGGGCCTTGACTATGAAGGTTATGAAATACATATGGGTGAGACCTGTTCCACCCAAAAAGGTGAAAAGATTGAAGCAAGCCTCGTGACTAACGGAGAAAACGTCTACGGTTCCTACATTCACGGCATATTCGATAAGGGCGAAATTGCGGGAAAAATTGTTGAAATCCTTGCAAAAAATGCGGGAGTGGCAATAGAAAACGGGCAGTTTGAAGATTATGCATCTTTTAAAGAAAAGCAATATGACAAACTTGCCGACACAATAAGAAAGTATATGGATATGGAGGCAGTTTATGGCATGCTTAGAGAGGCCCGTTTGGACTGATTACAGTGAAGATGAATTAAAGAAAATTAAAATAGAGCCTATAGATGTGTCTTTTGTAAAAAAAGTTAAGACCAATTGGGATTTGGTGGCAAAACCCTTAGACGGCATGGGAGATTTTGAAAAAATCGTTTCCAAAATCGGCGGAATGACAAGAAGCGAAATAATCGACATTTCAAAGCGTGCGGTGGTTATAATGTGCGCGGATAACGGAATAATAGAAGAAGGCGTAAGCCAGTCAGGCAAGGAAGTTACCACAATGGTAGCGGAAATAATGGTTAAGAAGCAGTCTTCCGTGTGCCGTATGGCAAAGGTTGCGGGGGCAGACTCAATCCCCGTGGACATCGGCATTGATAATGATAGTATTATCGAGGGAATGGTTAAGAAGCGTGTAAGAAGCGGCACAAGAAACTTCCTTAAAGAGCCTGCAATGACGGGGGAAGAGACCATAAAAGCCATTGCGGCGGGAATAGATGTGGTTTACGACCTCGTAAAAGATGGCTATAAAATAATCGCCATGGGAGAGCTGGGTATCGGCAATACCACTACCAGTAGTGCGGTGGCAGCCGCCCTTCTTAAGTGCGACGCAGAGCTTGTTACCGGCAGAGGTGCGGGCCTTGATGATAAGGGCCTTGCAAGAAAAAAAGCGGTTATTGCTACAGCTTTGGAAAAATATAAATTGTACGATGCCGATCCGCTTACCATACTTTCAACGGTTGGCGGCCTTGACATAGCGGGCCTTGTAGGACTTTGCATCGGCGGAGCTTTAACACATACACCTATTGTTTTGGACGGTGTAATAAGTCTTGCCGCAGGCATTTTGGCCGAACGCATAATGCCGGGAGTAAAAGGGTATTTAATCGGCTCTCATAACGGTAAGGAGCCTGCAATCAAGCTTCTTGCGGACGAGCTTGGCCTTGATATGGTTATAAATGCAAGACTTGCCCTTGGGGAAGGAACAGGTGCGGTTATGATGTTTCCTCTTCTTGATATGGCCCTTGCAATTTACAGCAACAGTACAACTTTTGATGATATAAGCCTTGAACAGTACAAGAGGTATTAAATGTTACATATAATTTACGGCGGCAGCGGAAGCGGCAAATCCGAGTATGCGGAAAAGTTGGTGACAACCAAATACATAGATTGCAATAAATACTATATCGCAACCATGAAGGTTTATGACGCGGAAGCCCAAAGAAAAGTGGAGCGTCACAGGGATTTAAGGTCCGGCAAGGGCTTTGAAACCATAGAACAACAAAGAAACCTTAAAGAAGCGCTTAAAAGCATTGACAAGGATAAGAAAAACGTAGTGCTCTTGGAATGCATGTCAAACCTTGTGGCAAATGAAATGTTTGATGGGGATGAAATCCTAAACAGCGGCGTGGTTGCGGGAAAAGTTTTGCATGATTTTGATATTTTGTGCGAAAATGTTGATAATATAGTTGTTGTAACAAACAATATTTTCGAAGACGGAGCCGACTATGATGAAACAACGTCGGAGTATTTAAATGCCCTTGGCATGGTAAACGAAAAAATAGCAGCAGCAGCGGATGAAGTTGTGGAAGTAGTTGTTGGGATTCCGCTGATTTACAAAGCTGCGGAAGAAGCTTCTGTGCGCTAACAGATAAAATTACGTGTGAAGAAAAAGAGGTAAACAGTGTTTTTTAAATCAATAGCAGTAGCATTTTCAATGTATTCTAAAATACCGATGCCAAGATTTGAATGGAAGAATGAGGATATGAAATATATGCTCTGCTTTTTTCCGTGGATTGGTGCGGTTATCGGAGGCCTCGTCTTTTTCTGGGCTTGGCTTTGCGACCGAATCGGAATTGGCTTTATGTGTTACAGCCTTATAGGAACGGTTATTCCGCTGCTTATTACCGGCGGTTTCCACGTGGACGGTTTTATGGATACAATGGATGCCCTGCACTCTTATCAGCCGAAAGAGCGAAAACTGGAGATTCTAAAGGACTCTCACATCGGAGCTTTTGCGGTTATAATGCTTGCAACATACGGACTTATTTATATTGCGGCATTTTCATATGTGGATAAGGGCTTTGTTTTGGGCGTATTTTGTGCGGGATTTTTCCTAAGTCGTGCCTTAAGCGGCCTTGGGGTTGTTTACTTAAAAGGCGCAAGAACAAACGGTATGCTTTTTGAATCCGCAAACAATGCCCATAAAAGAAACGTAAAGATAGCCTTGTTTGTTCAGCTTTTTGCCTGCATGGCTTTTATGATATGGCTTGATCCTCTTACGGGAAGCGTGCTTGTGATTACCGCTCTTTTAAGCTTTGCCTTTTACAGATGGAAAAGCTATAAGGAATTTGGCGGAATTACAGGGGATACCGCAGGCTATTTCGTGCTTATATGTGAATGTGCCATGTGCGTGGCTGCGGCGATAATCAGTATTGTAGTGAATAATGTGTTTATTTTATAATAATCGATAAAGGTATTGCTGTTTGAATGATTAGCAACAGAGCAAATTAAACGGCATAGGAAAGAAAATGGAATTAATCATAGGTGGCTTTGCCCAAGCTAAAATTGAATATGTAAAATCCACGCTGGAAATCGAGCCCGTCATTTTTGATGCTGTTTTGCCGACGGTAGATGAAATTAGGGATTCACGCGGTGGACAAATCATAATAAATCATTTGAATTTGTGGATAAAAAACGAGCTTTGCGCAGGAAAGAATGCCCTTGAATTGGAGCGGGAAATCATTAATATTGCGGAAAGCTGCCATGACATAATAATAGTAAGCGATGAAGTTGGAAGCGGGGTTGTGCCTCTTGACGAGTTTGAGAGAAATTATCGGGAAACAACAGGCAGAATCCTTACAAAACTTGCAAAACGTGCGGAAGGAGTAACACGTGTAATATGCGGAATTGGGCAGAAAATCAAATAGAAATAGTACTTATAAGGCATGGGCAGACACCCTCAAACAAATTCAGAAAGTTTTTGGGTTCCACAGATGAGCCCTTAAGTGAAGAGGGAGTGGAATTAATTAAAAAAAAGGTTGAGAAGAAGGCCTATCCTGTAGTTGATTACATTTTTGCAAGTCCCATGAAACGCTGTCTTGAAACAAAAGAGCTTATATATCCGGGGCAGGATTTTGAAATAATAGATGATTTGCGCGAGACGGATTTTGGCGAGTACGAATGCATGAGCCATGACGAATTGAAAGATAAGGCGCCTTACATCGCTTGGATGGAAAGCGGCGGAGAAATAGCTTTTCCGGGTGGTGAAAGCAGAAGCGATTTCGGAAAAAGAGTATTGGCGGGCTTTGATGAAGCACTTGATATGCTGTCACAAAAAATGGAAAAAGACAAAGTGGGCGACAAAAAGCTGAAAGTTGCATTTGCTGTGCACGGCGGCATCATCATGGCCTTACTTGCAAGCTATTACGGCGGAGAATATTACGATTATCTTCTTCAAAACGGGGAAGGATACGAACTGACTCTTTCAAAAGAGGGAGATAAAATAAAATTTAAAAATCCTAAAAAAATCGGAGTATTATAGTGGAATATCATATTATAGCGTTTTTTGCGGGCTTTGTGCTGGATCTTATAATCGGTGATCCGTATAACATGCCGCATCCCATTCGCTTAATCGGAAAATATATATCGGTGTTTGAAAATGATTTTTTAAGAGGTTACAGGTCGGCGGCCGATGACTTAAAAAACGGCATAATAACGGCGGTTTTGGTGCCACTTACGACTGTCCTTGCTGTAGCGGCGGCTCTTTCACTTGCTTATTTTATTCATCCTATCGTAGGTGTGATGGTTGAAGCAATAATGACCTATTATATCCTGGCAACAAAGTCCCTTAAAGATGAGAGCATGAAGGTTTATCACGCCTTAAAATACGAGGGTTTGGAAGCATCAAGAAAAGCGGTGTCCATGATAGTGGGCAGAGATACAAATTCATTGGATGAAACAGGTGTTGCCAAGGCGGCAATAGAGACCGTTGCGGAAAACACATCCGACGGAGTTATCGCCCCTATGCTGTTTACGGCTCTTGGGGGTCCGGCGCTTGGCTTTTTATACAAAGCGGTAAATACCATGGATTCCATGATCGGCTATAAAAACGACAAATACTTGTATTTCGGACGTGCTGCGGCAAAGATGGATGATGTCCTTAACTTCTTGCCGGCAAGAATCAGCGCGGGCTTTATGATATTTGCGGCATATATGGCATCGGGATTTAACGGTCC
>CACZQX010000047.1 GCA_902783445.1 uncultured Lachnospiraceae bacterium | reverse complement strand
TCGTTTCCGCTGTATTTGGAATCACGGCTTTTACCTATGGCATCGATTTCATCTATAAAGATTATACAAGGAGCAAGCTGCGCTGCCTGTTTAAAAAGCTCACGCACACGCTTTGCGCCCACACCTACAAACATTTCTACAAAGTCCGAACCGGAAATGGAAATGAAAGGTACTTTTCCTTCACCCGCTACCGCTCTGGCAAGAAGGGTTTTACCGGTACCGGGAGGTCCTACAAGAAGGGCACCCTTAGGGAGTTTTGCACCGATTGCGGAATATCTTCCCGGATTGTGGAGGAAATCAACAATTTCCACAAGACTTTCTTTTGCTTCATCCTGGCCCGCCACATCGTGGAAATTAACACCCGTTTGCTTTTGGACATAGACCTTCGCATTGCTTTTTGTCATGCCCATAATGCCTCCGCCCGCACCACCGCCGGCTCTTCTCATGATGAAGAAGAAAATCAGGTAGATGATAACGATAGGCAAAATGTATCCCACCAAAATGGTTGTAAACATGGACTGATTCTGGGCTTTTTCACCCGACCAATCTATGTCCACATCGTTTGCGTTCATTTCACGCAGCTCTTTCATAAGCTCATCGTCGTTTAACCATGTTGTCCAATAAGTAACTTTTATCAAAGAATCTTCCGACTCTTTAGGTGTGATTTGAATTGTTCCCGCTTGAGTAAAAACAAGAGACTCTATTTCGCCCTCTTCCAACATGTCAAGGAACTCGTTGTAAGTAATCTCCTGATTGGTTACGCTTGAATAAGCTCTGGAAATTGTATTCAAAAAGAAAACAGCCATAACACCGATAAAAATAACCATCAAAATAAGGCTGATATTAATCGGCGGACGTTTTCCGCCGCCGCCGTTATTATGGCCCCCATTGTTGTATCCGTTATAACGTTTATATTCATCGGGTCCATCGGCATTGTTCATGCCTTGGCCGTTATCTTCACTATATTGACCGCCCTTATAGCCGTCTTCATTGTATTCGCCGTTTTTTTGCGGCTCGTTTTCGTCGTACATAAAAACCTCTTTCATGCGTTTAAACGCTCAATATAAATCATTATAAATTTAGACCGCTTATAAATCAAGAATTCCATTTCAATTTTCAAATATTATTCATATTTTCATTTTCAGCATTTTTTTAATTTCTATTAATATTTTTTTAATCTCCTTTATTTTATAACATATATCAAAAGGCTGTCGCTATTGATGATTAAATCATCAAATCGACAGCCTTTTTTATTAATCGTTTGTAAACATCTCAACCGTGTAAGTGTTTTCCCCGATATTTCCCGTTTTTATTATTTTATCCTCATTCTTTTTGTTATATACAAAAGCCGTTAATGTAATCTTTTCTATCTTGGCACTGTCAGCCCCGCAAGTAAGCTTTATGGATGACAGTATGGAATTGTCATTGTATTCCGACTCAAGCAAATGGCTGTACCAACCTATTCCGTCAGGTTGATTAATATCGTCGTAAGTCCAAAGTTCAAGATAGTTGCTAAAGCTTGTGTTGTTATCACCGTAAGCGTTTTCATCGGATGGTTTTAAAACGATTCCTGATAATTTATTTCCGTCTTTTAAAGCGATTTCAAGCTTATATCCGATTTTGTAATTATCTTTGTTTTCAAGCTCGTCATAGTATTTGTTCCAAGCTTCTTTTTGAGCCATATTCAAAGAATCTTCGTCGGTTAAATATACCTCAAAGCTTGCTATATCTTCCGTCGGAGTAAAATAAAAAGATTCCTTTGTGCTTGCTTTTGTTTTAGAGTTTCCGTTTGCATTGTACATAGAGATTGCAATTTCCGGATCTGTGTATTCTTCTTCATCTCCATCATCAATCACTATGCTTGTGGTTTCAAGCTCGGGCTCTTTTTCTTCCTCCGCATCCGAGCAGGCTGTAAGCAAGCCAAAGGCAAGCAAAGCCATAAATGCAATTATTATTTTATTTTTCATCTTATCCTACCTCTTAATTTTATTATGCCTAGTTATCATACAATAAAAGCCGCTGCTTGTCGATATTGATAAAGCCCAAAATAGTTATGTTATCTTGAAAGAAAGTCGCCGCAAGCTTATAATCTTATTCATTCGGATAGATTAATTTTGAAAAGGTCCGCTTGGTCCAAGCGGCAAATAAGGAGAATAAAATGATTAAAAAAGAGATTGCCGAAATAAAAAAACAGTTCACGCCGGACAGATGCTCAATCATACGTATTTGCGGCTGTTATGTGGACGGAGAAAGAAACAAAATTTCAAGCTTTAAAGATGCTTTTCTTTCCTTGCCGGAAGAAGAAACATTTAAATATTTTGAGATATTCAGAAAGACTTTGTCGGGAAGTCTCGGAAAAAACCTTTTGAATATGGAATTTCCGACGGATAGCGAAGAAGAAGGCGGCACACAAAACTTCCTTATGAAGCTCAGAGACAGTGCTTTAACCGATGACAGTCTTTTGGATGAGTTTTACAACAAGATAATCGAAAACTATTATCACAGCGGAAGCTACTTGATTTTACTTATTTATGACAATTACGATATTCCGGGACGCACAAGCGACGGACTTGAAATGGATGATGCATCCGATGAAGTATACAAATATTTGCTTTGCTCTGTCTGCCCGGTAGACCTTGAAAAGCCGGGTCTTACATATGATGCAAACAAGGAGACTTTCGTAAACAAAATAAGAAATTGGCTGGTAGGTGCTCCGGGACTTGGATTTATCTTCCCTGCCTTTAACGACAGAAGCACGGATATTCACAATGTCTTGTATTACACAAAATCCGCCGAGGAAATCCACGAAGATTTCATTGACTCTATCCTTGGTTGCAAGGAGCCTTTAACGGCAGGAAGTCAAAAAGACAGCTTCCATGCCCTTATAGAAGAAACTTTGGAAGATAGTTGCGACTTGGAAACTGTTAAGAACATTCATGAAAAACTTAATGAAATTATCGACGAAAACAAAGACGAGCCTGCTCCCGTAATTTTGGATAAGGCCGAAATCAAAACTCTTTTCGGAGCCAGCGGTGTATCCGCGGAAAAAATGGAAAAATTTGACGAAAAATTCGATGACGAATTGGGCGAAAAATCGGAAGTATACGCTTCCAATATCGCAGCTCTTCGAAGCTTCGACATCAAAACTCCGGATGTAGTTGTGAAAGTGAATCCCGAGCGTATGGATTTGGTCGAAACAAGAGAAATAGACGGAAAGAAATGTTTGGTTATCGAAATAAACGATGATGTAACGGTTAACGGCATTAATATTAAATAAATGCACTGCTCATAGGCATGAATAAAAGAAAAACCACTGAAATAATTTCAGTGGTTTTTTAAATTCATATTAGTTTTATATTACTGATTTTTAGCCGCTTCTTTGGCTGCCTTTTTAGCCGCTCTGGCTTGCATTCTGTCCCATTTTGTAAAGTATCTTATAATTGCCAGCGTTAAGATCATAAGTCCCGCACCGATTACTATTGATACAACCGCACATACCGCAAATGATGGTATAACTTTCTGCAAGAAACCTGCTATAAGGTAGTTTACGGCAGAAACAGCGGCAACTGTCAAAGCATACGGCAACTGGGTGGATACGTGGTTTACGTGATCGCATCCCGCACCGGCCGATGACATAATCGTGGTATCGGAAATAGGTGAACAATGGTCACCGCAAACAGCACCTGCAAGGCATGCAGAAATGGCAATTATGGATATTGTTGAGTTTGCATTTCCGAATACTGCACAAACAATAGGAATAAGAATACCGAATGTTCCCCAGCTTGTTCCCGTAGCAAATGCCATAAGCATTGCAACGATGAAGATTATTACAGGAAGGAATAACTGGAAGTGTTCTGCGCTTCCGGCCATGACCGTTTCCACAAAGTCTGTTGCACCAAGGAGTCCTGTCATTGCTTTAAGTGACCATGCAAATGTAAGAATTATGATTGCAGGTACCATGGCAATGAATCCCTTTGGAATACTTTCCATAAAGCTCTTAAATGAAAGCACTCTTCTGCAAAGGTAGAAGATTAATGTAATTATAAGAGCAACAAAGGCTCCGGACATAAGACCTACGGATGCATCCGAATTTGCAAAAGCATCTATGAAGTTTGCACCTTCGAAGAAACCGCCGGTATAAATCATTCCGACTACGCAGCATACAATAAGTACGATTACAGGGAATACAAGGTCGATAACGCCCGCTCTTGGGTTTTTAACAACATCATCTGTTTTGTGTCTTGTACCCGATGTAAATAAATCATCGTTTGTTTTTGCATTCCATTCGTGCTTTTTCATAGGTCCGAAATCTATCTGTGAAATCGCAAGGAAAATAATCATTATAAATGTAAGTATTGAATAGAAGTTAAAAGGAATCGCTCTAACAAACACGGCTATACCGTTTTGTCCTTCAACAAGACCCGAAACTGCCGCAGCCCATGATGAAATAGGTGCTATCATACAAATAGGAGCTGCAGTTGCATCAATGATATATGCAAGTTTTGCTCTTGAAATCTTGTGTGAATCCGTAACCGGTTTCATAACAGAACCAACGGTCAAGCAGTTGAAATAATCGTCAATAAAGATTACAACGCCGAGAATGAATGTTGCAAGCATAGCGCTTTTTCTTGATTTAATGTGCTTAATCGCCCATTCACCGTAAGCTGCCGAACCACCGGCTTTGTTAATAACACTTACCAATATTCCCAATAATACCAGGAATACTATGATACCCATATTCCATTTATCCGTAAGAGAAGCTACGATACCGTCGTTTAATACCGTTTCCAAAGCTCTTACCGGATGGAATCCCGTGTAGAAAAGGGCTCCGGAAATAATACCGATAAGCAAAGAACTGTAAACTTCTTTTGTGATCAAAGCCAAGACAATGGCTATAATAGGCGGAACCATTGACCAAAGAGTTGCCACCATGGTGTCCGCTGCTTCCTGACCGCCGCCTTTAATGCCGGCTACAATCCAGATAGCAACAATTACTGCCGCAGCAATAATATACTTCAGATATTTCTTTTTGTTAGTGCTCATTTTGCACTCCTCCCGATATTTTTAAACATTAAAATGTATTCTACAGTAAATTAACGGCAAAATCAACAAGTATATTGCCATGCACACATTTGTTTTTAATGGTGCTTTTGCGCTTTTTGTGATAAAATATTTCATAGAAAGCTGTATTATAAAAAGGGGATAAAATGTTAATTCTTAAAGCAAGTCCTGACTTGGAAGAATCTTTTTCACAAATGTTAAGACAATACAAACGCGACATAGGCTGGCGCGGTATTTTTATTGTCAATAACGATAACATTATCCTTTACGGTAAAAGCTATTCTCTTTGCTGCTCCTTCGATAACAGAAAGATTTTCATGGATATGATGTCAAATCCCATTTCCGAAAGTCTTGCCATCGAATGCAGGGGCAATCACCATTTAATCAACGCAATCAATATAATCATGTATGTTTTCGGCAAATGGGGCATGCTTAAAGGTCTTAACGTTAAGCAAAAATACCCTCAGCTCAACAAGCTTTTTGCCGGTATTTTTTCCGAATTCGGTGCTGAAGTAAGCTTAGATTCCAAAGGTGTTTACTTTAAGGTCGGTGGCGCCGGTTCCACATACGAAGATGTTTTAAATAAAATAATAGATGCAACAATGCCGGAAGAAGGCATATTTGAACGTCCTTTAAAAGACACAAAAGAAGAGAAGGCAAAACCTTCCCGTCCGGCTCCGAAAGAAGAGAAGGATGATGAGCTTCCGGATTATCCCGAAGAAGAAAAAGAAGAAAAAAAGGTTGTAAGTGACGAACACGCCGAGGCCGAAGAAAGGCTTTCCAAAGCCATCGAAAAGGAAGAAGAAGCTTTGGGCCTTTGGTATGACATGGTTTGGAAGCATCAAAAGCTGGACTTCGAGTTTAAGCCTCTT
>CACZQX010000046.1 GCA_902783445.1 uncultured Lachnospiraceae bacterium | reverse complement strand
TTCGATGTATTTTAGCTGTACTATTTACATTAGTACACCTGTTATGCATAATATACCACCTGCCATTTTAGATGTCAACATCTTTTTGAAAAATTTTTAAGCACATAAACACTTTGTCGCCGTAAGCATTTGTAAAACCGGGCATTATATGGAGTCAAATAGGATTGAATTTAATTACGATAGCGAGGCTTTCGTTAGGAGTTGCGCGATGTTAGCCGACAAAGGAGCTTATGTTTGAGCAAGCTTTGCTTGCGAGTTTAAGCGGTTGTCGGCGAATAAACAAGCGCAATGAGTAGAAAACGCAGCGTGTAATTAAAACAATCCTATTTGACTCAGATTAATGCCCGAGATTTTGCAAACAAAAAGGCGACACTTAATTGTGCCGCCCGATTTGCAACTATTTTTTTCGATTCATAAATTGTCTGGTTATCAAGTATCCCGCTACGAAGAACACGATAATAATTGCAATTACTATTAAATGTTTCATATGCCTTATCCTCTTAGTGATGGAAAAGTCTGATGCCCGTAAAGCACATTGCAATTCCGTATTTGTCGCATGTTTCGATAACCTGTTCATCTCTGATGGATCCGCCCGGCTGAGCAATGTATTTAACACCGCTTTTGTGAGCACGCTCAATGTTGTCGCCAAATGGGAAGAAAGCATCTGAGCCAAGTGTTACGCCATCCATTTTATCAAGCCAAGCACGCTTAGCTTCTTTGGTGAATACTTCCGGTTTTGTTGTGAAGTAGTTTTCCCATTCGCCGTCAGCCAAAACATCCATATAGTCATCACTGATGTAAACATCGATTGTATTGTCTCTTACCGGACGGCCCACATCTTCTCTGAAAGGAAGATTAAGCACAATCGGTGCTTGACGAAGGAACCAGTTGTCGGCTTTTGAACCTGCAAGTCTTGTACAATGAATACGAGACTGCTGACCGGCACCGATACCGATTGCCTGTCCGCCCTTTACATAGCAAACAGAATTTGACTGTGTATATTTAAGTGTAATAAGCGCAATTGCAAGGTCGATTTTAGCACTGTCATTGATTGTTTTTTCTTTTGTTACAACATTTTCAAACATTTTGTCATCAATAACAAGTTCGTTTCTACCCTGTTCAAATGTTATACCGAATACCTCTTTGTGTTCAATCGGATTCGGAACATAGTTTTCGTCTATTTTGATGATGCAATAATTGCCTTTTTTCTTTGATTTAAGAATTTCCAAAGCTTCGGCTTCATATCCCGGAGCGATGATTCCGTCGGATACTTCTCTTTTAATAAGTTCGGCTGTTTTTACATCACATACATCTGAAAGGCTGATAAAATCACCGAAGGATGACATTCTGTCCGCACCTCTGGCTCTTGCGTAAGCGCTTGCGAGAGGAGTTAGTTCTCCGCAATCGTCAACCCAATAAATCTTACGTTCAATGTCTGTAAGGGGAAGTCCCACTGCCGCACCTGCCGGTGATACATGTTTAAATGATGTTGCTGCCGGAAGGCCTGTTGCTTGTTTAAGTTCCTTTACAAGCTGCCAACCGTTAAATGCATCCAAAAGATTGATATAACCCGGCTTTCCGTTCATTATTTCTATAGGAAGTTCACCATCGGCGATTGAAATCTTTGCAGGTTTCTGATTTGGGTTACATCCGTATTTTAATTCTAATTCTTTCATGAAAAAATGCTCCTTAAATTAATTGTTTTTATTTACGATTTTTGTCTCTGCTTTGCCTGTTTCGATATCTATATATCTTACAAATAAAGACACTTTGTTATCTTCGTTTAAGCTTTCCCATACAAGCTTTGCAAACTCGTCCATGTCATCAATCATTTCAATAAGCTTAGGTTCTCCCTCAAAGCTCGGAAGAGGATTTCCGTCACATTTGTATGTGTGGATAAAGTGACCTTCACCCGGAATAGGATTTGTATATGCAAATGTATATCGATTGCAAGCTTTCGGATTGCCATTGTTGCTTTTAAGAATCGACATTGCATAATTGAATGTACCGTTTTCAACATGAAGTACAGATGAAATTCTCGGTGTATAATTTGGTGCATCAGGCTCAAATTCTCTTGTTCGAAGGGCCTGTTCAAATGTCATCTGCTTATCCATAAGCTCGTAGATTGTATCCGTCTGATCGCCGTTTGTTACGATTGTCTTGTTTCCAAGCACGCGCATCGGTGCGTAAATAATAAGACTCGGATCTTCAAGTTTTGATTCATCAAATGCTTTTGTACGGATTACTTCGTCACCATCGGCAACAAAGACACGGTTACGGCTGTTTTCGCTTCTTCCCATAATGAAGTAAGCGATTACCGCTTTTCTACCGTTAGGTGTTTTTCCGACTACGATACCTCGTCCCGGATATGCATTGTTTGAAAGTTCGTTTTTAAGTGAGATTTTTTCCATGTTTTATTCCTTTCGTTTTAAAATATAAAAACAAAAACGCCCGGACACACAAAACTTGTGGTGCCCAGGCGATCGGCTCTTATTTCTTACAGTGCTCCCTGTGGTTAATCCACTATTTCGCCAGTCACACTGCGCATATATGTATTTTAGAGTATTGTAATAATTTTTTCAAGTAGTAAATATTGCCGCTTTTGCAAGTTCATCCGCCAAATCATTGTATTTATCGCCGGAATGGCCTTTTACTTTTACAAAGCTAACTTCAATTTTGTCTTTTATACCATCATAAAAAGATTTATAAGCTATGGTTCCTTCTTTATTTGTTTTCCAGGAACCGTCACACCATTTAGCTATGCCTTCATAGTCATGATAAATTGTGATTTTTTTGCAGCAAAGCTTTATTGCCTCTTTCATGGCCCTTTCGCTTGCCTTTATTTCTCCCGCAACATTGCGCATGCTTGCCAGACTTTCATCTATACCTTTTTCGCTGAGATGGATTTCCTCTTCTCCCACAAAAAGAACAACTCCCGAGCCGAACTCATTTGTTTCCGCATTAAAACTACCGTCAACGTAGGCAATAGCTTCACCCTCGGA
The DNA here is from genome assembly GCA_902783445.1 of uncultured Lachnospiraceae bacterium. Classification (GTDB taxonomy): domain Bacteria; phylum Bacillota; class Clostridia; order Lachnospirales; family Lachnospiraceae; genus RUG12871. The sequence goes on along the minus strand of CACZQX010000046.1, from coordinate 7,329 downwards.
TAATTTAATCAAATTATCTTTTGCGCTGTCGACCTTGCCCGCATCACAGAGTCTATCAACTCCGGCAAAGCGAACCGCTTCTTCGTATGTCTTAAAACTTTTGTATTTTGCATTGGGAACGCCGTTAACTTGGGCCTTGCAAGTCTCCCAGTCGGTGTAAACTCCCGGTGTAAGACCTACATTAACCGCGTAATATTTTTTAACATCACTCATATTTTAATAATAAATGCCTATGGTTGTTGCGGTGTGTTTGGATCGTTATTGTTTTGACTGCTGTTAGGATCGGTGGATACGCCTGTGTTTGATTCATTTTCCTGAGCTTCACCGTTTGTATCAGCGCCGGGTTGACTTGCGTTACCACCGCTATTATCCGGTTTTGCAGGCTGTGGATTCTGCGAAGGTTGCGGTGTAGGCTGAACCTGCTGTTCCACTACATTAATAACAATCTGTTTTGATACAAATACCGGTATCATTGATGAATTATAAGCTACAGTTACCTGATACTGTCCGCCCAAAACATTAAGGTCGTAAGCTCCGTCCGTTATTGTAAGATATGCGGAAGGAATTGCCACACCATCAGGTGATAAAGCGCTTATCTGATTAAGTACCGCCGAAATATCGCTTCCTACGGGAACATTAATCACATCGGCACTGTTAAGGGTAAATGCTCTCCAAAGATTTCCGTAGTCAGGGTCTGTCGGATCCCAACCGCAATATCTGTAGAGATTATCTCCAAGTACCGAATATAAAACTTCATCATAATAAGGAAGTTTAAGTGTACCCGGTTTGCCAAGAGGTCCCGGACTTGAATAATCATCGTAAACAATTACGGTTGTGCCTGTCGGACAATTTTCATATATCCACTTGGCATCCGCAACGCAAAGTCTTACGCATCCGAGCGATGCAAACTCACCAAGAAGGTTGTACTGCTCGTACTCAAGATTTGTTTTATCTTTTTGAACCGTTCCGAAATAAGGTACGGAATGGAATAAAATATCATTATTAAAGTTGCTGGTATATTGCCCCCATGTTCCGTCAACCATGTAGCACCATTCGGCTTTCCAACCGATTTTGAATTCACCGAGAGGTGTCTCCTGACCGGCTCTTCCCGTTGAGCACGGAAAAGCAATATAAGGAACGGTATATTCGCCCTTATCATCTTTTGAATATACGGTGATGCAGTTAAGTGCCCTGTTAACCTTAACAAGATAAGGCGAATCCACCGGTGCATCCGTTACTTTTTCTTCTTCGGAAATTGACGGACCGTCTGAAAGCTTGGATGTAGTCTTCTTGTTTTCGGTATTTTTGACCGTTTTATTATTATTTGCGGAAACGGAAAAAGCTATCGCCGATGTTGCGACAACAATGATTGCAACACCGATAATTGCTGCAATTAATTTATGACCGATAATCCATTTTACTATTTTTCCGATTATTTTTTTCATTAATACCACCTAATAAATCTTACAAAAATTCATATAAATAAACCCATTGTAAACCAAGTTTATATTATAGCACATTGTTTTTTCAGATACAAATATTTTTCTTTAGTATATAATCTGCTTGTTGTTTTTCATGTTTAAAGGTATACTAAAAACATAGGGAGTTCGTAATATGAAGACGTTAAAGGATTTATTGGATGAAGCAACTTCAAAGTACAACAACAATATAGCCGTAACAACCAAGGAAGGCACATCTTCTTACCGCCAACTTAGTATTGAAATAGGCTGTATTCGTGGTGTTTTGGTTAATGTAGCTTTGCCAAAGGATAAGAGTTATGCTCTTTTAATGAGCAACACGGTTGATTCCGTAAAATCTTTTTTGGCGATTGCTACTCTCGGCCATACAGCTGTTATTATTCCCGAAGATATCACAACCTCAGAAATAAACAAAGTAATTGAAGACTTTAATATAGGTTGTGTTATGTATGACGAATGTTTTTCGGAACAGGTTAAATTTGCAAGAAAAAACAGTTCCGGCTGTATTTTCATTTCCGCAAGTAATCTCTTCGACGAATATGTGGAACCGGTTTCAAGCATCGATCCCGACTCGGTTGCTGTAATAATGCTTACCAGAGACGATATAGAAAAATCTGTAAGCTATGCCATAACTCATCGTTCCTTAATCAGCTATACAATTAACGACCGCGATATCAATACAATAGGAATAAAACTCAGAAGTGTTGTACTTTTGTCCGTTACAAGACCTTTGGGCATCGTAAGAAGTTTTTTAAGCGGACTTTACAGAGGCGGCAATCTTTACTTTTGTTCGGGTGAAGAAAACATGTTCAGTAGCCTTATGTATTGCAAGCCCGACCTTTTGGTTTTAACAGACGATATTGCGGAAAAGGTTTTGAATTGGCTCAAACGCGACAATGCTACAGATGATGAAGCTCCGACATATGTCATATTGGAGGCTCCGACACTCCGTCAAGATCTCAAAGCAGAATTTGAATCATTCGGAACCACGGTATTTCATGAATATTTTGTAAATGATGCACAGTTGCTTTCGCAGCTTGCAAAGGGGGAGTAGTTAATGTTTTACTTTGCTATAGCGGCCATAATCGCAGCTTTGGATTTAAGAATTAAAAAATGGATTTCCAATCAGCTTAATGAAAGTTTTCCTATAGAGCTGATCAAAGGACATATACACATAAAAAGACGTATTAATAAAGGTCTTGCCTTTAACATTTTACAAACAAAAACAAACATCAGCAGGATTTTATCCGTTATTTCTTTTGCCATTGTTTTCTTTGGGGCTTTAAAAAGCTTTTTTGTTAAAGACGGACGCATTGGACTGAAACTTGGTATTTCCCTTATTTTGGGCGGCGGTTTAAGCAATACCATTGAAAGAGTAAGAAACGGAAAAGTTACGGATTACATATCTTTCCCTAAGTTTCCGATAAAGAGCCTTCGAAAGGTTGTTTACAATATCGGCGATCTTGCCATTTTTGCCGGCGTAATAATTACTTTCTTTTCACTTTTATCCGGCGCCAAAAAAGATGACTAAATTAAAAAGCACTTCATATGAAGTGCTTTTATTATTTATTGCTGTATTTCGTTAATCTTTTGAACTCCTCCGCTTATTACCACTTTATCCGCAAGAAAGTTGGCAATCAATAATCCTATTATCATTATCACTGCCAATAATATCATGTTAACTCCGAAGACAAAATGAAGCAAAATCGGAACTCCGCTTATTATTACCGAAGAGACCATTACCAACAGCATCGATATCACGGAGTTGAAGTTTTGTTTAAATGCCGCGGTTTCATTCTCCCATTGGAGCTTTGGCCTTAATATATCAATCCACAGCATTGTGTAGTTAAAAAACATTGTGCACAAAAAGCTGATTATAAGGGCCAAAACAATCATAAGCGGCGGCATCTTAAACAAAACAAATACCACAATGCAATACGCAAAGCTTGATATATTTCCGATAACCAAGCCTGCCGCATGTTTTGCCCTTAGCTGGGTTTTTATCGGAACCGGAATGATCTTCATAAAGAAGAAATTGTTTCCTTCTTTGGTAATGGCAACCGCATTTGTAAAGTTGAACCATCCTACAAGACCCGTTATAACTATACAAGCCGATAAAGCAATTGCATAAGAAAATTCTCCGCCGGATGTTGCGGATGAAACAAAGGAACCGACTCTGTCAAATCCAAATCCCGCAGCAAAAGGAATTACCATTATAATCGGCCAAATAAATGCCATCAGCACACAGTTGACCAAAAATGCAGGTGTTCTCAAAACTATTTTCAGTTCTTTGAGTGTATAGGATCTTAGTACGTTTCTTTTTACAACAATCTTTTTTGTTTCTTTCTCCGTAAGTGCTTTGCCCTTTGACTCCGAGTCGCTTATATCCATAACACCTTTTATGTATAAAGCCCTTGCCACAAGCATAAACACTATAAAAAGCGCTACTATCAATGCTATAAACAAAAGCAGCCACAAAATGCTCGACTCATGCAATGCATGCTGTGCCGGAATTATCATCGGGAATATTTTCGAGACAATTGCGCCAAGGCTATCGCTTACATTTGTCATAGCGCTTGCAATCTGAGCCTGTGACATACGTCCAAAGCTGTTTGTAACCAAGTTTATTCCCACAGCTCCCGCTACTATGATTATTGTAATAATTACGGTAAACATGTCTCTGTGTTTTCCCATTTTCGATATGCGCATTGCTATCATGGAAATAATACCACCGTAAATTAGAGGCGTAATCGGAAGCAAAAGCACCACAAGTACCATAATTACCCAATAGGTCGGGCCCGCACTTGTTGCAGCCCCCACGCCCGCAAGAAGAGGCGTTAAAATAATCACATCTATTGGATATTCGTAAATAAGCGTAACTATAAATTTTGCAGCCACTATTTTTTCCGCCGATATTGGAAAACACAAAAGGGTTTGTATATCGCTTGTAAAATAAAATACGCTTAAGACAACGGTAAAGCCCATTATAAAAGAAGTAAGGCAAACAATAGAGCAAGCAACGTTTATTGCCGCCATTTCGTCACCTTGCATCATAAGAGCCAAGGTTGATGTGTATGATACCTGAAAAAGTAAAATCATCAAAGGAATCATGCATATTCCGATTAATATGAATATACCCGTTCCTCTGCTTTTTTCTTTTGTACCCACAACCGTACCGAATTTATTTTTAACTTTTACCGTTTTTTTAGCTGTTCCACCGCCAAGGCCGGTTTTTAACAGAACTTTAAGTAAGGCAAAAAACTGTTTCATTATTTTGTAATCTCCAAGAATATATTTTCGAGAGATTCTTCAGCGCTGTATCTTGCCTTAAGATCTTCAAGTGTTCCTTGGTATACTATGGATCCTTTATTAATAATGGCAATTTTGTCGCAAAGTTTTTCGGCAACTTCCAAAACATGAGTTGAGAAAAGGACTGAATTTCCCGCATTTGCATGCTCTCTCATCATTTCTTTAAGTTCGAATGCCGCCTTTGGATCCAAACCCGTAAGAGGCTCGTCAAGAAGCCAAACGGAAGGCTTGTGAAGAAGCGCTCCCATAATAACGATTTTTTGTCTCATACCATGCGAATAGCTGTTGATTCTGTCATTAAGAGCGGTTTTCATATCGAATCTTTCCGCCATATCAGCTATGAGTCTTTGTCTTTCTTCGGTGGAAACATCATAAATATCGCCTATGAAGTTTAGATATTCTATGCCTTTGAGTCGCAAGAACATATCCGGACTATCGGGAACAAATCCGAATTGTTGTTTTGCCTCAACCGGATTTTTAATGATATTAAAACCGTTGATTGTTATTTCGCCCTCGGTCGGCTCAAAAACTCCGGTTATCATTTTAAGAGTTGTTGTTTTTCCTGCACCGTTTGGTCCGATAAAGCCTGTAATCTGACCATCTTCAATTTCAAGAGATATATCATTTACTGCCTTTTTTGTTCCCGAAAAGATTTTGGAAACATTTTTAATACTAATCATTTTTAAACCTCCGTTTTTGAAAAATACACCAACAAACTATATTTTAAACCCTAAACCCATTCCAAAGGATTTTATTTATTATAATACTTAAGATTATTTAAGTAAACTATTAAATTGTATAGGTCTTCACAAAATGTTCATTATATGGTGACTTAACTTTCATTGATTTTGGACTTTAATTGTTATATAATTTGGTATTATCATAAATCAGCGAGTAATTCGCTTATATACTGTTTATAACGCATCGGGCCAATACCGATCATTTTATATAAGGAGGTTTTTATGTCTGATAACACAAACAACAACGACTATGAAAACACATGTTATATGTGCAGACGAAGTGAAAATGTTGCGGGACCTATGGTTACTCTTCCCGGCAACATCACAATTTGCACAGACTGTATGCAAAAAAGTCTTGATACAATCAATGCAAGCGGTATAGATTTCAGCAATATGGGCTTTAATAACAATTTCGGCTTTGTGCCTCCAAAATCCGGCGAGCAAAAAGTTAGTGATAAGGACGGTGAAAACACTGCCATCGAAAGCACAAATAACGAAAACGGCGAAGAAGGCCAAGATAAGCCTCAAACACCGCCGGGTGGAATAAGCTTCATAAATCTTGCTGACTTTGCCAATCCTTTCGGCAACCGCCAAAAGGTTAAAAGAAAGAAGCGCAATCCCGATGAGCCTCTCATCGATATAAAGAAGATTCCGGCTCCTCACAAAATCAAAGAGCAGTTGGATGAATATGTGGTAGGTCAGGATTATGCCAAGAAGGTTATGTCCGTAGCCGTTTACAACCATTACAAACGTGTTGCCACAAATACACTTGATGAAATCGAAATCGAAAAATCAAATATTCTCATGATCGGACCTACAGGTTCGGGAAAAACTTACCTTGTAAGAACTTTGGCAAAGATACTTGATGTGCCTCTCGCCATTGCGGATGCAACTTCACTTACGGAAGCCGGTTATATCGGTGATGATGTGGAAAGCGTAATTTCAAAGCTTCTTGCCGCAGCCGATAACGATGTAGACAAAGCCGAAATGGGAATTGTCTTTATTGACGAAATAGATAAACTTGCAAAGAAACGCGACACCAACAGCCGCGATGTTAACGGAGAATCCGTTCAGCAAGGTATGTTAAAACTTTTGGAAGGCAGCGAAGTTGAGGTTCCTGTGGGAGCAAGCAGCAAAAATGCCATGGTTCCTCTCACAAACATCAACACAAGAAATATTCTCTTCATTTGCGGAGGCGCTTTCCCTGATCTTGAAGACATTATCAAGGAACGCCTTAACAAAAATACAGCCATCGGTTTTCAGGCTGATTTAAAGGATAAATACGATAACGAAGAGAATCTTATTTCAAAGGTTAATACCGAAGATCTTAGAAAATTCGGTATGATTCCTGAATTTTTGGGCCGACTTCCTATTGTTTGCACTTTTGAAAAGCTGACAAAAGAAATGCTTGTGGAAGTATTAAAAGAGCCAAAAAATGCTATTTTGAAACAGTATCAAAAGCTTCTTGAGCTTGATGAAGTTGAGCTTATCTTTGATGACAGCGCTTTGGAAGCCATTGCCGAAAAAGCCGCCGAGAAAAACACAGGTGCAAGAGCATTGCGTGCAATCATCGAAGAGTTTATGTTGGATATAATGTACGAGATTCCTAAGGACGATAATATCGGACGTGTAACAATTACCCGCGACTACATAGAAAAAACGGGCGGCCCGATAATCGAAATGCGTACATCCGAAACACCTTTAATCGAAGCATCAACAAAAGCTCCCGCGCAGGCTGCGGGCAACGCAAATTAAATAACAAGAAAATCAAAGAAGGCTTCCGGCATTTGCCGGAAGCCTTT